>CABTWT010000027.1 GCA_902488555.1 uncultured Anaerococcus sp. | reverse complement strand
ATTATAGCAAAATAGAACAAAATGACTTCGATGTTGCAGTTGTACCAGGCTACCTTGCCCCTTATTACTACAACAAAACAAATGGCAATATTAAGCTAGCTGCAATCACATCGACAGGAAATCTTTACTTAGTAAGTGATCAAAAAATAAACAATCAAATGGACTACAAGGGCAAAAATTTCTATATAGCAGATTTGGCCAATAACCTAAGCAAAATTGTAGAAAATAAGCTAGGTCCATTAAACTTTGTCCTAAGGCTAAATGTAGAATACTATAAAAACTTAGATGAAATAGTAGAAAAAATGGAGAATTCATCAAACTATGTTGCAATTCTAGCAGACCCCTACTACACAAGGTCCTTAAGAAAGACCCAGTACGTATCTAGTGTTGATGACTTGCTACAAATGGGTGAGGGTGATTTTATCAGCGAGGTCATAATAGTAAATAATACTTACTTGGAAAATAACGAAGAAAACTTCAAAGATTTCCTAGAATCCTACAAAGGAGCTTCTGATAAAATAGACAAAGATACAGTTGTATCCAATGACCTATTATCCACTTATGATATTACAGAAGATGAAGCAAAAAAGGCCTTAGATAGGATGAATATAACCTATGTAAGTGGCCAATCAATGAAAGATATATTTAATAATTTCATTGACAAATTGTACCAATTTGACAAAAATATCTTTGATGGTGAAAAACCAGACGATGATTTTTATTATAATTAAGAGCTTTAGGCTCTTTTTTATTTGGAAAATTTGATATAATAAAGTAAAGGAGGGAATATGTATGGATAATAGGAAATTAGCCGAAGAAATTATAAAAAATGTCGGCGAAAAAGATAACATTATATCAGCAGAACATTGTGCCACAAGGCTTAGATTTCATCTAAAAGATTTTTCAAAAAGGAATGATGAAGCTATTATGGACCTAGATGATGTGAAGGGAACTAACCTAACAAACAATCAGTATCAAATCATCTTAGGATCTGGAAAAGTAAATTTAGTTACTGATGAAGTGCTAAAAATTATTGGGGATGAGAAGATAAGCGATGCACCAGTGGAAAAAGAAGGTAATTGGTTACAAAGAGCAGTAAAAACTCTTTCAGATATTTTTGTGCCAATAATACCTGCAATAGTAGCTGGCGGTCTTTTGATGGGACTAAATAACATATTGACAGCGCCATTTTTTAATGGCCGAAGTGACTCAATCATAAGTCTTTATCCTGGCATTGCAGGTCTTGCACAGATGATAAATACTTTTTCATCAGCTGCCTTTGCTTTCTTACCTGTATTGATAGGATTTTCTGCAACCAAGAAATTTGGAGGCAATCCTTACCTAGGTGCAGCAATGGGCATGATAATGGTCCATCCAGACTTATTAAATGCTTACAATTTGGCGGCAACTCCTGCTGGAGATATTCCTTTGTGGAATATATTTGGTTGGGATATACCAGCAGTAGGTTACCAAGGAACAGTATTGCCAGTACTTGCTGTAGCTTGGATCTTAGCAAAAATCGAGACTAGACTTCACAAGGTAACACCTACATGGCTAGACAACTTAACAACGCCTTTGCTTGCAACACTGATTACAGGATTTATTACATTTGCCTTTGTTGGACCACTATTAAGAACAGCAGGTGACTTGTTAACTGTAGGTATTACATCAATGTATAATACCTTAGGATTTTTGGGCGGAGCTTTGTTTGGATTGTTCTATGCACCAATTACAATGACTGGCATGCATCACAGCTTCATTCCAATAGAAACCCAACTTATAGCTAAGGCTACAACTAGCGCAGGTGGGTCATTCATATTCCCAACTGCTTCAATGAATAACGTTGCTCAAGGAGCGGCTGTTTTAGCAGTTCTTATGATAACAAAAAATGAAAAGATGAAATCAACTGCGGCAGCATCAGGGGTTTCTGCCCTACTAGGTATAACAGAACCTGCTATGTTTGGTATTAACTTAAGATTGCGCTATCCATTTATAGCTGCTATTATTGGTTCAGCAGTAGGAAGTGCTTGGCTTGCCTTTCGTCATGTCTTAGCCATAGCCCTAGGAGCTGCAGGTATACCAGGATTTATATCCATAAGACCAGAAAGTTGGCTAGACTTTGGCATAGGAATGATTCTTGCCTTTGTGGTTTCATTTGGCCTAACCATTTTCTTTGATAAGTCAGGTATGCTTCGTCAAGTTGACAAGGATGATGAAAGTAAAGTAAAAAACGGACCAACTAATAAAGAATTAATTGCTACAAATGACGAAATTGGAGAATTGGAGCTATTTTCACCTATGAAAGGTCTAGTAAAACCAATAAGTGAATCAGAAGATGGTGCATTTGCTTCAAAGGCCCTTGGAGATGGCGTAGCAATTGACATAAGCTCTAATCAAATTTTCGCTCCTTGTGATGCCAAGGTAGAAACAGTATTTCCTACAGGACATGCTATTGGACTTTCAACATCAAATGGTATCAATATCCTAATTCATGCAGGAATTGATACAGTAAACTTAGAAGGCAAGGGATTCAAATCTTTTGTTAGTGAGGGGGATGCTGTTAAAAAAGGGGACTTGATTATGGAAATGGATCCTCAAGTAATCAAAGAGGCAGGATACTCAACACAAACCATGCTAGTCTTGATGGATGTGGACGAATCAAAAACAATAAATGTAGACCAAGGCCAAAAAGAAGTAGGAGACCATATAATTAGGATTAGTTAATGTATAGCAAAGAATATTTTAATAAAGAATTTGAAAAAAATAAAATAGAAGAAAAGAATAATGACCCATTTAATCTTAGCTACCATATAAGCCCTATCACTGGCTGGCTCAATGATCCCAATGGACTTTGCCAAGTTGATGGGACCTACCATATTTATTATCAGGCTGATCCACTTCATGCCATTAGGAAAAATATTATTTGGGGCCATGTTACAACAAAAGACTTTATAAAGTATCAATACCATGAACCATTTATATTTGCAGATACAAATCTTGATAAAGATGGAGCCTATTCTGGATCTGCCTTTATAAAAGATAATAATATAAACTTTTTTTATACAGGCAATGTCAAGTATCCCGGCAATTACGACTATATCAACGATGGGCGCGACCACAATACAATAAAGATTGTATCAGAAGATGGATTTTCTTACCACAAAAAAGAATTGATCTTATCAAATGACGAATATCCAAAGGACTTGACTAGACATGTCAGAGACCCAAAGATTTATGAAGAAGATGGAAATTACTATTTATTCTTGGGAGCCAGAGATAAAAATAATAAGGGCAAGGTCATAGTATATAAATCAAATGATTTAGAAAAATTTGCCTACCATATGGAAATTACTACAAACTACGACTTTGGCTATATGTGGGAATGTCCAGATTTCTTTGAACTAGATGGAAAAAAATTCCTGGTGATATCTCCTCAAGGCTTGGAAAGTGAAGAATTTAAATATCAAAACATCTATCAATCTGGCTATTTTCCAATAGACATAGACTTAAAAGCAAAAACATACCGACTAGGAGAATTTGTTGAACTAGACTATGGTTTTGATTTTTACGCTCCACAAACATTCGAAGATGAAAATAGGAGAAGAATTCTAATAGGATGGATGGGTATGCCAGATGCCTCTTATACAAATCCGACAGTAAAAAATAACTGGCAACACGCATTGACTCTTCCTAGAGAGCTAAAAGTATCAGACAATAAACTTTTGCAAAAACCAATAAAAGAAATTGAAAATTTAAGAAATAAAAAAATTCAAATAGCAAAGAATGAAAATTATTTCTCCCAAACATTTGAATTCATTTCTGAAGATATTGATGGTGAATTTGAAATATATTTAAGATCTGATGCACAATTAACCTACAAGAATCAAATCCTAAGCCTAAAACTGGACCAATGCGGATACGGTAGGAACGAGAGAAAAATAAAAATCGAAAAAATAGATAATATTAGTATATATTCAGATACATCTTCGGTCGAAATCTTTATCAATAATGGAGAATATGTAATGACCAGTAGATTGTACAGCCAGAAAAATCTATTTAAATCAAGTATTATAGGCACTCTTTATGAAATGGATAATATTAAGTGGGAGAAAAAATTCTAAGAAGAGAATCATACTTGTAAATTATCCGTAAGACTTTAAAATTCAAGTAATTATTGTAAAATGTAGGTGAGTAAAAGGAATATAAAACGCATGTGTTTAACTTAAAAGAGCAGGGCAAGGACCCTGCTCTTTTTGCATTGCTTCACTTAAGTGAGTTGAGCGAACGAATGTGAGCGAAACAAAAAACCACCTGCTATGCAGGTGGAGGAATTAAGCTTTAGCTTCAAGACCAAAAAATTCTCACTTGTAATATAATTGTGATAACCACATGCACAATAAAAACAAGGAGAATAAATTGGACAACAATAGTTTATCACATACAAAATGGAGATGTAAATATCATATAGTATTTGCCCGAAATTTAGAAGACAAGAAATATATGTGAAACTAAAAAAAGACATAGGTCAAATACTACGAGAACTATGTCAAAGAAAAGGAATAAACATAATAGAAGCAGAGCTGTGCCCAGATCATGTCCATATGCTTATAGAAGTACCACCAAAATATAGTATCTCAGAAATAATGGGATATCTAAAAGGAAAAAGTTCACTAATAATATTTGATCGACACGCAAACTTAAAATATAAATATGGAAACAGACATTTCTGGTGTAGAGGTTATTACGTGGATACAGTAGGTCGAAATGAGAAAATGATAAAAGAATATATACAAAATCAACTAAAAGAAGACTATTATGCGGATCAAATAAGTATTAAGGAATACTATGACCCGTTTACGGGCGAGTCAGTAAAAAGAAGCAATAAATAAACTGCTTAAGCAGAAGCTGAGAAAGTGGTGCATGTGGAGATAATATCGGAGCCCCAATAGGGGCGTGCCGGTATTCGCGCCTTATAGGCGCGCTGTGCAAACTACCAGCTAAGCTGGTAGTTCTGATTCTTTCAACTGACAAATGTGAGCGAAGCAATAGATTATGATTTTTATTATGATTTTAAAGCTTATCTATTTAAAAATATAAGTAAAAAATTTATGATTATTAATTGTCACATTAATTTTGAAGTTACAAGAACAGCTAAAAATTAGTATCAATTCAATACTTCAAGAAAAATAAAACCTTGAAATATCAATGATTTCAAGGTGTTTGGTGGAGATGATGGGAGTCTATAGGCTAGTTTTATAATTTTTATAGTGTTGGAAAATAGCCGTTTATGATTCAAAATCTTTACATTTTTCCATTAATTTTATGTGTGTTTTTCATTATTGTTGCCAAATTGTTGCCAATAATTTTATGACTCTTGATTCATCAAATTTATTAAATTAGTTTCTGAAGTAGGGTAAAAATGTGAATAGGTATCTAATGTTGTTGATGTATCTTTATGACCCAATCTCTTTGAGATAAGAACTATATTAATGTTATTATTAATTAAATAACTAGCGTGTGAATGCCTTAAATCATGAACCCTAATTCTATTGATTTGAGGCTTTTTTATTTCATGATTCTTGTTGTATTCGATAATGTCTCTATTTGTCTTGTTTAGACCGTCTTTTATTCCATTTTCAATGAATCTCTTTTCCCAATTAAAAACATAATCATCATTGGCGTTATTATAACATTTAGCCTTGTAATCTGTTAATATGTTTATTGTGGTATTGGGTAGGCTTATTTCTCTATTTTCATAGGTTTTAGTTTGTGTGACTATGTTTTTACCCTTAATTCTTTGAAGCGATCTATTTACTAACAATGTTTTATTATCAAAGTCTATTTTTTCCCATGTAAGGGCTAATAGTTCACCCTTTCTAATTCCTGTCCAATATAAGAGGTTGATGGCTGTTTTAGCCTTTATATCGTCAATATTGCTATATACTTGCTTGTATTCTTCTAGTGTCCAAAACTTCTTCTCTTCAGGTATATAGTTAGGGTTTTTAGCTCTTTTTACCAATCTAAATGGGTTATTAGGTAGACCATAGTAATTTACGGCATGGTTTAGCAAGGTTGAAAATTCATTTCTTAGCGTTGTTATATAGCCGTCTGAACAATCTTGCTTTATTAGTTTGTTTTGCCATTGTTTTAAGTCTTTCGGGGTAATCTCATTTAGTGGTTTATCTGTAAAAGTCTCTAAAATTTTCTTATGTTTTGAAGTTTTTGTTAGTTGGCTTCTTTGTCTTAATTGTGGGTATTGGTCAATCTTGTAAAGCTCTATGAAGCTTGATAGTAGCATTGTAGGTTGTCCTTGACGTGATAAGAGATATTCACGTTCATACTCTTGTGCTTTTTTCTTTGTCTCAAAACCTCTTTTCTTTTTATGAGTTGTACTACCATCTTGATTTTTAACTCTAAAAGTACAATACCATTTACCCGTTTGGCTATCTTTATATGCTGGCATGGTTATTCTTCTTGAGCATCTATATATTTTTCTAAGTCGTTGATAATATCAAATATAGGGCTCTTATCTTTTTCCTTGTCAAATATAATCTTTATTAGTTCATTTAATTTTAAGTTTATTTCATCATATTGAAAACACATTATTGTGTAGTCTGGATCATAATCAAAAATATTTGTAAATTGATCATTATCCTTATTTTCGTTATTGTATATGCCTAATGAAGTGTTTTCATATACGTTAGAAGCAACACTAAAATTAGAAAATTCCAACATATAAGTTTTACCCCTAAACTCAGTTTCATAAAAATCTCCATTGTCTCGCCAATTCAAGTCCTCTGATATAGTTAGTTTTATTATTAAATCAATTAATTTAATATTTTCTAAATCTGAAGCATTGATATTATTATCATAGGTTATATTACTAACGCTTACTTCAAGTATATCTGATATTTTTTCTAGAGTTTCGTTTGATGGATTGCTTATTCCATTTTCTATATGCGAAATAAATGATGGAGATAGGTTGACTTTATCTGCTAGCTCTTTTTGTGTTAGTCCTTTTTTTCTTCTAAAATATGCTATATTTGTGCCTATATTATTACTCATTTTAACACTCCTTTACTAAATCAATAATATCAAAAGTAAAAGAATAGTACAAGTCTAATAATGATGTATACTTGACTAAATACACTATACTATTGTATACTAAATATATACTAGAAATCAGGAGGAAAGAATGGAATTAAAAAAAGATTATATCAAGTTCTTGATGAATGGAATGACTTATGAAGATTTATCAGATAAATCTGATGTTTCTAAAACTTGGTTAGTCACAGTAATAAATCGTGGTCATGCAAGCATGAATGTTGTAAACAAGATAGCTAAAGCATTAGAAGTTGATCCAAAAGAGATTGTAAAGCTTGAAGATTAGAAAGGGGGTGCATTATGCTTTTAGATGTCAATCAAGTTATGGGGGTTTTAAATTGTGGTAAAAGTAGAGCCTATAACTCAATTAAGATTCTTAATAAGGAATTAGAGAAAGACGGTTTTTTGATTATACAGGGGCGTGTACCTGCTGAATATTTAGCAAAGAGATATAACCTTGATGATGAAGATGTAAAAAAACAAGTTGAAGAAATGGCTAAATAATGGGGTTACTTCTTGAATGAGAAAGAAAAAGACTTAAAGAAAATTGAAAATGTACAAAAAAAACCCGATTATTTTACAATAATGCCTGCTGTTATTAGATATGATAATAGGTTAAGAGCGAATGAAAAAATTTTATATTCTGAAATTCTAACTCTATCAAGGAAAAACGGTTATTGCTATGCAAGTAATAAATACTTGTCAGAGTTATATGGAGTAAGTACTACTATTATTTCGAAATGGATTAGTAACTTAATCAAGTACGGATATTTGATATCTGAAAATGAATATAAAGCTGGTACTAATTATATTCTTAGAAGAAAGCTATATCCAGCAAATGTTAATGATATATTGAATAAAAGTTCAATATATATGGAACAAATGTTCAATGACCATATTGAACAAAAGTTCAATGACCATATTGAACAAAAGTTCAAAGATAATAATACAAGTATTAATAAGATGAATAATAATAAGAGTAATAATAGTCGAGCAGAGCCCGACAATGCTTCTAAAATTCCATACAAGGAAATAATAGAGTATCTAAATAAAAAAGCAGATAGAGACTATAGGGCAACCTCTGACAAAACAAGATCTCTTATAAAAGCAAGAGTTAACGAGGGCTTTACCCTAGATGATTTTAAGACTGTTATTGATAACAAGGTTCTTTCATGGAAAGGTAAAGCTGATTGGGATAAGTACTTAAGACCTCAAACTTTATTTGGAAATAAGTTTGAAAGCTACTTAAATGAAAAACCTGTTGTAAGTGATTACGACAGGAGTAGAGAAGAATTTTTAAAGGGTTCTACATGGTAAATGATTTTTTAAGTATTGGAGATGGTGCGAGCAATGCCCTTGCAACTATTGCAGAGATTATGGCTTCAAAGGGTCTGACTTATGATGAAGAAAGAGCCGAGAGAAAACTAAGGCAAAGAGAGCTTGCTTTACAAAAAAGAATTAACGACGCTTACAATGAGTATTACAAGAAAAAAGATGGTGTAAGATTTTCTGGTATGCCTCTTAAATACAGGGATATGAAGTTTACTGATTTATTAAAGACTAAAGACAACGGAGCAATTATTAATCAAATGTCCAAGTATGTTAAAAATTATCCTAGAATGAGAAAAGGCGTAGGCCTTATTGGAGAAATGGGGGTTGGAAAGACAACAATTATAGCTGTCACTTGCAAAGAAATAGTGGACAGGTACGAAAAGTCGCTATATTTTGCTAGTGAGTCAACTATCTTAAATGAGATTAAAAATGCCATTGATGATAGGTCTTTTACTACTCCTGAAGATGTTATTAGAGAGATTGCAAAGAATGATTTGGTTGTAATTGATGAGTTAGGAACTACAAGCAATCAATGGGAAATATCACAAATTAAAAACGTTATTGATGCAGTTATTAATAACAATAATAGGCTTTTTATCACCTCAAATTATAGCTCAAATGAGCTGTTAGACCGTTGGAAAGATGGAAGCACTAACAAGACTCCAAGACAAATCAAAGACCGTATGGAAGAAGCCATGGATATGTTCGAGATTAAAGGTCAGAGTTTTAGAAGAAAAGATATAAAAAAATAAGCCCTTTGAAAAAACAAAGGGCTAGCTTCAAAAAGGTATATTATTGTAATTCGTGTGTATATTTACACTAAGTATTATATCAGAATAAGTCAAATAATCAAAATATGATATCTATTTTTGATTTAATTAGCTTATGAATATAAATATATACCTAGAACTTATAAATCACTTATAAGTTAAAATATGAAGTTTTAGAATAGTGAATCAAGAAAGGTAAATGATTATGAATTTAGATCGAGTAAACAAATTAAGTGAACAGTTGAGTCAAGACACCTACGACCTTGCAAAGTCAATTGATGCATTAAGGTATAGAGTAGTACCACCTGATGTAGATTGGAAAGACGATTATGTTTTGACATTTATGGGGTTATTATCAAACCAAGCAAAGATGATTAATAGTATGACAATAAGACTAAATAATTTGATAGAAAATCTAGAAATCAAGGAGTGAAAAAATGATATACAACTTAAACAAAGAATTAAACAACAAAGATGTGCAAGAATATTTGAACTACCCTATTAAAAATAAATCAGATAGAGAGATGATAGCAATTAGGCTAATAGAATATGGTTATAGATTAGGCATTAAAAATTATAAAGAAATGGGTAATCATACATTAAGTATTAAAATTGATTCAGATAAATACAGCTATAACACTAATAGTGCAGATACAAAAGATATGATAATCAATGAAATTAACCTAAAGATTGATGATATTATTAATATAAGCGAAAACAAGCTGAAGAACTTAAATTTTGATGATTCTACAAATTTTGTTGATAAGCTTGAATCTCTAATAAATTTCATAGATGAAAAACTTGAATATTTAATATATAACTTAATTGAACAAGACAAATTGAAATTATTAGAGCTAGTACAACAAGGAGAAATTCAGTTAGGTGATTTACTTGACCATGAATACTACATTGATGATGAAGATTTCAGTGGTATATATGATTCCCCTATTGATTCCAAAACATATATTATTCAAACTTTGATTGATAATATCAAACTAACAATAAAGTTAATAAAAAACATTGATGAACTTAAAATCAACGAAATAGATGATAAGATTTATATATACCAATCCTTGTTATCAACAGTCGCTTCACTTAGCAGGTGCTTAACGGAATTAGATTTTTTAATCAGTGATTTGAATTTTCTATTAGGATATAAAAATTTAGAAGAATAATTTAATAATATTTAGCCCTTAGAAAAAATCTAGGGGCTATTTTTATATGCATATCATCTAGGACTATATTATATTAATAATAATCAAAACCTATAGGGTAAGATTAAATTAAATCATATAAGCATATAATTCTATGCCTATATAAATAAAAAGCCTTAGAACGCAAAATATGAAGCTGGCTGATTGATAAATTCTAAGAAAGTCAAGATATATCAGAAAAACTGTTAAAACCTGTTATAAAATCCTACAGAAATCTACATATTTTCATAAATATTTAAAATAAACAAAAAAATAGAGATGCTAACTAACACGCCAAAAATTCGATAGATGGAAAGTACCTCGAGTTAATAACATACCTTTATTACTAATAAAACCTAACATAACTAATATATTACTTTCCACGCGTGTGTAATGGCTATATAGGCAAGACCATAAAAAGGAGTGTGCTATAAAAATATTGGTTATTATTGGTAATTTTTTTATCATGAACAAGTTATGTTTCCATATATCGTTGTATGCACTTTATGAGATGATATAAATTAATTATTCATTTAAACATACAATTATATGCCTAGAAATATAAAATCTCTTATATCTTAATATATGGAGTTTATTTTTTTATTAATAGGGCAGTGTTACAGAATATATAGTTTAAATCTCTTTTAATTCCGTAAATCTCTTATGAGTGATAAATTAGAATCTAGTTTACTAAGTGCTTTATTTTCTTTTCTGTATAGTGTAGATCTACTTGTATACATTTGATTAGCTAGTTGCTCTTTACTAAGGCTAACAGACCCATGCATTATAAATAAAAGTTTTATTTCATCATCATTCAATGATTGGAATGCCGATTCCATCGACTCAAAAAATATCTTATCTTTTAGACTCTTCTTGTCGATTATAGATTTTACGCTATTCATCTTATCTGTAAGACTTTTATTGTTACCTAATTTGTTTTTAATGGCTTGTAATTGCTCTATTTGGCGTCTTGTTGATTCTTGTTCTTCTTTAATTCTTATGAATTTCTTAACGTCTTGTCTAGCTTGTTCTATTGTCAATATAAACCCCTTTATAGTATCTCTTAGAAAGTTTAAAGTTTTTCTAACACAATTATACTAAGTTAATTTATTAATGCTTACTATTGATGACTTTTTAATATATATATATATAATATGTCATAAAAAGTTGGCTAAAAGTTGGTAAAATAAATTAAAAAATGCCCAATGAAACTACAAAATAACAAAAGTTAAAATTAATAAAGTTAATAGGGTAGTGGCTAATAATAAAAATACTAAAATATGTTCTATTAGCTAGCATAAATAAGAGATTATAATATTAGGCGTATTGTATGTATGGCTTAAGAAATAAAATCGCTTAAAACGCAAAATAAAGCTTTATGTAGGTTTGTGTTATTTTAATCAAATGTCGAAATGATGTATAATATACAAAAATGATAAACGGCTATAAATACACATTATATTTAAATGATAATGCCGTTAATTACACAAAATCTATATTTTGTGCAATACTTCCACCTATTTTTATTTAAATATACAATTATACAAAAACTATACATTTATTTTATTTTGAGGGGCTTTATTTATGGTTGATGACAATAGAGATCTATTTTTAAAATATAAAGAATCAAGAAATATTGATTTGAGAAATGAAATTGCTTTAAAAAATAGAAACTTGATTTATAAGGGAATCAAGGGGCTGTATAGTCCAAACGTTCATGATGTTGAAGAATTAGAGCAAGAAGCTTTTATATGTTTACTTCATGCTGTAGAAAGCTTTGATATAGACAAGGGTTTTAAATTCTCTACATATGCCATTAGTTGTATAAGAGCAGTTACTAATAGAAGACAAGACTATAACAAAGATGTTTCGCTTGATGAACCCTTATCTAGCGTAGAAGATGAAAATATGGGTCTTTGTCAAATCGTGTTGGTAAATAAAAATCAACCAAACACTTTATCAGGGATAGAAATTTCTATCCCTGAATTTTTAATTATCTAGTAAATTCCTTGTAATAAAAATTCTTGT
>CABTWT010000026.1 GCA_902488555.1 uncultured Anaerococcus sp. | reverse complement strand
TGATTGAAGAAGTAAGAAGACAATTTAAAGAAGATGATCAAATACTAGCTGGTAACAAAGAACCAGATTATGAAAATTGTATCCAAATTTCTACAACAGCATCACTAAGAGAAATGGTAATACCAGGAGTACTAGCAATCCTAGTACCAATTGCTGTAGGCTTCATCCTTGGACCACATGCCCTAGGTGGACTATTAGCAGGTGCTCTTGTAACTGGCGTAATGATGGCAATCTTTATGTCAAATGCTGGTGGAGCTTGGGATAACGCTAAGAAATACATCGAAAGTGGTGTAGAAGGTGGCAAAGGATCTGATGCTCACAAGGCAGCAGTAGTTGGAGATACAGTAGGCGATCCATTCAAGGATACATCTGGACCATCTCTAAACATCCTAATCAAACTTATGACAATAGTATCTGTAGTATTTGCAGGTCTATTCATCTAAGAGAAAATACTACCAGGATTTGCGAGGGAACTCAATAAATGGAGCTCTCTTCAAAAATCCTGGTTTTTTCTTGACAAAAATTCTTTTTACTAGTATATTTAATTAGTATTTACGCAGGATTGGCGGAATTGGCAGACGCGCAAGACTAAGGATCTTGTGGCCGCTTTTTAGGTCGTGGAAGTTCAAGTCTTCTATCCTGCACCAAATATTTAGTGGGTTTCCCACTTTTTTTTTGCCAATTTTTAACATATTTGTATAATTTATATTGAGGTTAAAAATGAAAAGAAAATGTTATGCAAAAATTAATCTTTCTTTAGATTCTTTATATCAAAGAGAAGATGGATATCATGAGATTGATACTATCATGGCTCGTATAAATTTATTTGATGAATTAATTATTAATAAAAATGATAGCGGCCAATTTTTATATTCTTCAAACAACGATAGTATAGGGGATATTGAGGACAATCTAATTTATAAGGTTTGGCATATGCTAAGGGATAGGACAGATAATCCTGGCCTTGATGTTAAACTTATTAAAAATATTCCAATAGCTGCTGGCCTTGCTGGTGGATCTACTGATGCAGCAGAGATGATCAAGGGATTAAATGAGCTTTGGGATCTTCGTCTTTCTAGCCAAGAAATGATGGATATTGGAGCAAGACTTGGAGCTGATATTCCATTTTTCTTTACAGATACTCCTGCTAGAGCTAGGGGTATTGGTGAAATTATTTCTCCATTTGATAATAACTTGGATATGAAAATCTTGCTTATAAACGATGGTACACATATTTCATCGGCAGAAGTCTATAGAAATCTCAAAGACTATGGTCATATTGACAATGGTTTGATAGTCAAAAAGCTAGAATATGGAGATCATTCGGCTATTTTTTACTTTGAAAATGTAATGGAAGATGTGGTCACAGACCTTTATCCACATTTACTTGATATAAAGGGTGATTTTTTGGACAATGGAGCTGAAGTGACTCTTATTAGTGGTAGTGGTGCATCTATTTTCGGGATTTTTGTAGATGACGAAAGCTATAATCTCGCTTATGAGAATTTAAAAGATAAGTATGATTTTGTAAAAAAGGTGGAACTTGTATGACAAATATTGGGGTATTTGACTCGGGCCTAGGTGGCCTTACAGTTTTACAAAAGTTAATAAAGACAAATAAGGCCAATTATTATTACTTTGGAGATAGTTTGAGGGCCCCTTATGGTAATAGGGATAAGGATGAGCTAATTAAATTTGCTGAAGAAATTGTAGATTTTTTACAAGACTTTGACATAGATTATTATATCATCGCTTGTAACACCCTATCAGTTCTAGCTAGTAAACATCTTAGAGAAAAGTATAAGAAGAAATTTTATCCCATTACAGATGCTGGGATAGAAGCTACAAAATCATTTGATGGAGATTGTTTGGTTCTTGGTACTAAGGCTACTATAGATAGCCACTATTATAAAGATAATATACAAAACAATAGCAAGGTCTATGAAGTAGCTGGAATAAAACTTGTAGATTACATAGAAGATGGCAAGACATATGGCTGTGAATTGGATAAGGCTCTGAGCGAATATTTGGAAATTGCCAATAAGGAAAAAATTGAAAATATTATCTTAGCCTGCACACATTATCCGATAATTACAGATGCTATAAGGAAAAACCTTACATATAAGGCTAATATCATTGATCCGTCTGAGTATCTCAAGTTAGATTTGCCGGAAAATGAAGATTCGTCAGTAAATATTTTTATGAGTAAGGTTTATCCTAGTACAGAAAAGATTATAAAAAGTTTGATTGATTGCGATTATAATTTAGAAGAAAAGGAGTTGTAAATGATATATGCAGTCATAGATATTGGCTCAAATACAGTTAGGCTTTCAGTCTATAAGGTAGTGGGCCAAAAAGTAAGCAATTTATTTAATGAGAAAGAACAAGCCTCATTAAGGTCATTTGTTAAGGATGGAGTGGTTTCGGAAAAGGGAATCCAAAGGCTAATAGATGTTCTTCGAATGTTCAAAAATGTTGTGGATAATTTTGAAGATATTGATGAAGTTCACCCATTTGCAACAGCGACTATAAGAGATGCTGCTAATAGGGTTGAAATTTTATCCAGAGTAAAAGAAGAGCTCGACCTAGATATTGAAATATTAAGTGGTGAAGATGAAGCAAAACTTGCCTTCATAGGAGCAAGCTCATCTGTTGAAGTATCTCGTGGTATCCTTACCGATATTGGTGGTGGTTCTAGTGAGATTGTAATTATAGATCAAAATAAGGTTATAAAATCTACTTCACTTTCTATTGGTTCCTTGTCAGCCTTTAATGACTATGTAGATCAACTATTTATGACTACAGCTGAGAAAAAAAGCATAGATGCTGATATGAAAAAGATGCTTGAAGAAAAGAAGTTTTATAGGGAAAAACACGATCTCCTTTGCGCAGTTGGTGGATCTGCCCGTGCTAGCCTTAAGTTTTACAATGAATACTACAAGCTAGATTCTTATAATACGACCATGCAAAAAAATAAGTTCAATTCTATGCTAAAAGAAATAATTGAAGAAGAACCTAGAGAAATACTTGATTCAATACTAGAAGTCAAACCCGACAGAGTACACACTCTATTACCTGGAATGGCTATTTTAAATCGTGTAGCAAAATATTTTTATTGCAGCGAGATATCAGTTAGTCAGACTGGGGTAAGAGAAGGGTATATATATAGTAAACTACTAGAAAGGAATGAATAAGTAATATGACCGATATATCTTTTACGCAAAACCGAGAGCTTTCTTGGTTGCAATTTGATCAAAGAGTACTTGAAGAAGCAAACGACAAAAGTGTTCCCTTACTTGAAAGACTAAGATTTTTCTCCATATTTGACACCAACCTTGAAGAGTTTTTTATGGTTAGGGTTGGCAGTCTTACTGACTTCAAAAATCTAAAGAAAAAGCCTATTGACAATAAATCAGGCATGACCAGTGACGAACAAATAGATGCAATACTTAAAGAATGTATAGATTTGTATCGCAAAAAAGACCAAGTTTACAACCAATTAGTTGATGATCTCAAGGTAAATGGCATCAACTTATTAAAAGTTTCAGAGTTAAGTGAAAAAGATAAAAAATACGTAGAGTATTACTTTAATACAAAAATTGAACCAATACTAAACTTTCAAATAGTAGATAGGGTTCACCCATTTCCAAGATTGCCAAATTTGGCCTTATCTGTCTTATTTTCTCTAAGGAAAGACAACGACAAGGTAAGCGACAGAGTTGGCCTAATCCAAGTTCCTGATAGGATAAAAAGATATCTTAAAATCAACGATACTACTTTCGTATTCATAGAAGACATTATCAAAGAGTATGGATACCAAGTTTTTGAGGGCTACCAGGTTGAAAATAAATATATCATTTCCCTAACAAGAAATACCGATATTTCCTATGATGACGACGACTTTGATATAGACCAAGATTTTAGATCATATATGAAAACTCAACTTAAGAAAAGAAAAAGGCTACATCCGGTTCGCCTTGAAGTTGACCAAGACTTAAGTGAGGATTCTATAGAATTTTTAAAGGCACAATTTGATCTAGATAAAAAGAATATTTTCTTGACCAAGTCTTTGATGCAACCAGGATTTCTCTTCTCTCTTGTCGAGGACTTGCCAGCTAATACAATAAACAACCATACCTATGATAAATATTCTCCATTAGCTTCTGCTATGGTTGATCCGAATGAAAAAATGATTGGCCAGATTGAAAAGAAAGACATAATACTATCTTTCCCATATGAATCTATGGATCCTGTCATAAGATTGCTAGAGGAAGCTGCAGAAGATGATAGTGTAGTCTCCATCAAAATCACCCTATACAGGATAGCAGAAGATAGCAAGATTGCCAAAGCCTTGATAAAGGCAAGTGAAAATGGCAAAGATGTAACTGTTTTGATGGAACTTAGGGCAAGGTTTGATGAAGATAACAACCTATTTTGGTCAACAAAACTTGAAGATGCGGGCTGTAAGATATTATTTGGTTTTGATAACTACAAGACCCATTCAAAAGTTTGCCTGATAACTAAGGTTGATGATAATGAAAATGTAGAATATATTACCCAAGTTGCCACAGGCAATTACAATGAGAAAACTGCAAAGCTTTATACAGATTTTTCGTTTATGACAGCAAGTGGGCCAATAGGACAAGATGCCAAGGAATTGTTTGATAATATTCAACTTGGCAATTTGGAAGGAGAATATGATAATCTCCTTGTTAGTCCAAAATCAATGCAAGAAGGTCTAGCTAGACTAATAGACGAACAAATAGAAAGACAAAAGCAAAGCCACGATGGATATATAAGGATAAAGGTAAATTCTATTTCAGATAGAAAATTGATCGACAAGTTATCCGAGGCATCAAATGCTGGTGTACACATTGACATGCTTGTAAGGGGTATTTGTTGCATACTACCAAATATTCCAAATAGGACTGAGAATATAAACATTTACCAGATAGTTGGAAGATTCTTGGAACATTCTAGGGTATATCAATTTGGCCGCGATTTGGATGCAAAGCTTTATATATCATCAGCTGACTTTATGACTAGAAATATCAGAAATAGGATGGAAGTTGCTGTACCTATATATGATGACGAAGTCAAGAAGAGGATACTAGATTACCTCGACCTTATGTTTTCAGATGATGTTAAGATTAGAAAATTGTTGGCAAACAGTCAGTACACAAAGGTTCAAAATGTAAACAATATAGATGCCCAAGATACATTGATAGAAAGGGCCAAGAAAAGAAATATTGACATAGAAGAAGAAAGAAATGCACAAAAAGTTGCAAGTAGAAATAGGCTGAAAAGAAATAGAGAGCCTATGAGTGAAGATAGGAAAAAATTGGTTTCTGAGAAAAGTTATTTACAGAGAATCCTAGATATCTTTAGAAGAAAATAAAAAAAATTAATAAATTTTCGAAAATTCGACCTAATTGGTCGTTTTTTTGTGAAAAATGTCTGATTTTAGCCAAATAACCCCTATGCATAATTACAAAGTCGTGTTATAATAATATTAACCAAGTATGCAAGGCAAACTAATTTAGAATTGGAATATATTTTATAAGTTTGTTAATATACTATCCCTTAGACTTACTGATATAAAACGATTGAAATAAATGAATAGGATTTTTATATGTCTAATAAAGGTATCAGAGAAAAAAAGAGAATTAAACAAAGAGAAAGAAAAGCAAGAACAAAAAAGATTTTAACAAGAACTACAGTAGCAGCCCTAGCACTTGCAGGGATTCTACATTTTGGATTTAATAAGGAAGATGATTTCACTATAGCTAGACCTTCAGAATATAGGCAAGCTTCAGGTGATATAAATAATTTATTAGAAGAAGTAGAAGAAGAAAATAATGGCAATATCCATGTAGCTACACAGATTGGTTTTGCGGATACAGATATTGAAGAAAAATTACAAGTATCCGATGATGGTTACCACGATAGTCTACAGGAGTATTTATATTGTGTAAAAACTCAATATGCCTACCAGTATCCAAATGATTTTTCCAAAACAGAAAAGTTTATTAAAGAGGGTACCTATGTGCCTAGTTTTGGCACAGAAAATGGTTTCACTAAAGTTAAGATCGATGATGCCTATTATTATGTCAATAAATACGGCCTATCAAAACTTACAAGTGACAATCAGATTAAAGTTATAAATGGTCTAACTTATGTTAGTGATGATTATAAATTGCCGAGAGATTTTGATCCTGGTGTAGATAAGACAGCTAAACGAGCATTTGAAACTCTAAGACAAGACATGCAAAGAGAAGGCATGGACTTAAAAATTGCTTCTGATTATAGGGGCTATGACTTAGAAGAAAAAATGTACGCTGCAGGAGAGATTGATAGCTCTGCTGCTGGCACAAATGAACACCAATTAGGATCAGCCTTTGACTTTTTCACAGAAGGTAATAAGTATAACGAGAAGTTTGAAAAAACTTCTGAATATCAATGGCTTATAGAAAATGCCTATAAATATGGATTTATAGAAAGATATCCAGAGGGCAAAGAGGATAGGACAAATCACAAAGCTGAGCCTTGGCACTTTAGATTCGTTGGCGTTGAAAATGCCAAAGAGATTTATGAGAATAACTTGACATTAGAAGACTATTTAAAAATCAATTAAAGAGGAGAATTAATAATGAAAGCATATAATACAGACAAAGCACCAGCAGCAGTAGGTCCATACGTACAAGCTATAGGTACAGAAAACCTTGTATTTACATCTGGACAACTTTCCATCAACCCAGAAAATGGTGAACTAGTAACAGAAATAAAAGCTGCTGCAAGACAATCACTTGAAAATGTGAAAGCTATCCTTGAAGAAGCAGGAACAAGCATGGACAAAGTTATCAAATGTACAGTTTTCCTAGCTGACATCAATGACTTTGCTGCAGTAAATGAAGTTTACAAAGAATATTTTTCTGACCACAAACCAGCAAGATCTGCTATCCAAGTAGGAGCACTTCCACTAGGTGGGGTTATAGAAATAGAAGCTATAGCTACATTATAATAAGCTTTTCAATATTTTAGGCCAAGTTTAGCTTGGTCTTTTTTCATTGGATAAATTTATGGGTATAAATATAGAAGAAACCAATAAAGGAGAGGATATAATGACAATAAAAGTTTCAGAAACGGCACCAGAATTTACATTAAAAGATCAGGAAAAAAATGATATTAAGTTATCAGATCTAAAGGGTAAGAAAGTTATCCTATCCTGGCACCCACTAGCTTTCACTTCTGTATGTACAGATCAAATGAGAAGCTTGGAAAGAAATTATGATAGGATCCAAGAAAAAGGTGAGACTGTTGTAATTGGACTTTCTATAGACCCATATCCAGCCAAACAAAAATGGGCTGATATTTTATGCATTGACAATGTAAAAATTGCATCCGACTTCTTCCCATATGCAGAAGTCACCAAAGCTTATGGACTATTCAATGAAGAAAATGGTGCAAGCAAACGTGCAAATGTCATAATAGATGAAGATGGAAAAGTTAAGTGGGTAAAAGTATACGAAGCTAGCGAACTTCCAGATGTTGAAGAACTTATAGATAACTTATAAAGTTACGATCTAACCAAGCCTCAAAATCTTTCTAATGGATTTTGAGGTTTTTAAATTGTACATTAAAGTAAAATTGTAGCCTTGCTTGGGTATTAATATCCTAAGAACTTATTTATAAGATGAGGAGATAATAATGAATCTAGCAAATATAGTTAATTTACAAAGAGAATATTTTTATTCTGGTCAGACTAAAACATATGATTTTAGGATTTATAATCTTAAAAAATTGCGTGCCATAATAGAGATGTTTGAAGATAATATTTTGATGGCCCTTGCAAAAGATTTGGGCAAGTCAAATTTTGAATCCTACACTACAGAAATACTCATGCTTTATGAAGAAATAGATATGGCCATAGAAAACTTAGAAGAGTGGATGAGTCCCATCAATGAGAAGACTCCAATCACATCTATGCCTGCCAAATCATACACCCTCTATGAGCCGATGGGACTAACACTAATCATATCCCCTTGGAATTATCCTTTCCAACTTGCTATGGATCCGCTTATTGGAGCAATAGCAGCTGGCAATACTGTAATACTTAAGACAAGCAGAAAGTCAAAAGAAACTTCAAAGCTAATAAGGTCAATACTAAATAAGAATTTTGATCATGAATTTATTTATGTGGTGGATAATGACCAAGTAAGCCATGATGAGCTCTTATCCTATAATTATGATCACATTTTCTACACAGGTGGAAGCGCTGTTGGAAAGACTATAATGGAAAAGGCAAGCAAGAATCTTTCAAAAGTTACTTTAGAACTTGGAGGTAAGTCTCCAACTATTGTCGAAAGAGATGCTGATATATCTCTTGCTGCAAGATCAATAGCCTGGGGCAACACTGTAAATGCAGGACAAACATGTGTATCTCCAGATTATATACTTGTTCATGGATCTATAAAAGAGAAGTTTATAGAAGAGTTGGAGAAAGCTTTATTTGAGTTTTATGGTCTAGATCCACTATTATCAAGTGACTATCCAAGGATTATAAATGATGATCATTTGTATAAATTGGTGGGACTTCTTGATGGGCAGGATATTATATATGGTGGTAGGTACAATTCTAAGACACTGAAACTAGAGCCTACTATAGTAGATAATGTCGATTTTGATAATAAACTTATGGAAGAAGAAATATTTGGACCGATTTTCCCAATAATTACCTACACAAATTTAAATGAAGTATTGTATAAAGTTAAAACTTTAGCAAAACCATTAGCTCTATATCTATTTACAAATGATGAGCGCATCAAAGAAAAGGTTATGTACAATATGGAATTTGGCAATGGAATGGTAAATGGTACTTTGATGATGGTATCAAATCCAAACTTATCCTTTGGTGGGGTAGGCTATAGTGGCCAAGGAGGCTACCACGGATACTATGGTTTCCAAAACTTCTCAAATAGAAAATCGATAATGCTATCAAACGGACATTTGGATATGAAAGTAAAATATCCTCCATATGAGAATGGTAAATTAAATTTGATCAAAAAATTGTAAAGTAAAAGGGGCTGCTACATTCTCTAGCATCCCCTTAAATTTTTAATATTCGTTATTGTCCAAGTCTTCTTTTATTGCTTTTGCTAAAGCTTTTAATTGTTCAACTTGTTCGTCTTTTACACTAGAATTTACTAGCACATCTTCTCCTATATATTCATGTTTACCTTTTTCTAGGATTTCTTTGGAAACTTTAAGGCTTGTACCACCCCAAGACCAGTTGTTTAAGAATGAGATGTGTCTGTTTTGGTAGCCTGTGCCAACTAGTTCTGTCAAGAACGCTTCCATCTTATAGTATAGACCTGAGTTGTAGTTGATTGGAGCAAATACAGCATTAGAAAATCTGTGGCAAGCTGCAATCATATATGATGGGTCAGTATTAGATACGTCATAAATTTCAATGTCTTCATTTACACCTAGGTCAGCAAGTTCAGCTGCAAGGATATCAGCTGCTTCCTCAGTATCTCCATACATTGAAGCAAAGCATATTACTACACCCTTTTCTTCTGGAGTATATGTTGCCCATTTAGTGTATTTATCAAGGATAAAGTCGATTGATTCTTTATCATCATAAACTGGACCGTGTAAAGGTAGGATAGCGTTTAATTCTAGGCCTTCTACTTTTTTGAATAGGGCTTGAACTTGTTTGCCAAATTTACCTACTATATTGATATAGTATCTACGAGCTTGTTCTAACCAATCCCCTCTATGAATTATATTTTTAGCCTTTAGATGTCCTTCGATAGCATTAAATGAGCCAAAAGCATCAGCTGAGAATAAGTAGCCATTGTTTGTTTCGTATGACATCATAACTTCTGGCCAGTGAACCATAGGAGCAAATACAAATTTAAGATTGTGTTTTCCAAGATTTAGTTCATCGCCATCTTTTACTTCGTAGTATCTATCCTTGAAATCGTCGTTATAGAATTGTTCGTAAAATTTAAAAGTCTTAGCATTACCTACAAATTTTGCATTTGGGTATTTTTGTAATACAAAGTCTATGTTTCTACAGTGGTCAGGCTCCATGTGGTGGATTACAACGTAATCTAGATCTTCACCATCAAGAGCTTTCTCAATGTTTTGAAGATATTGTCTGGTAAAAGCAGATTCAACACTGTCAAGTAGTATATTTTTTTCATCTTTAATAATAAATGAACTGTAAGCCACACCATTTTCTAATGGGAACATATTTTCAAATCTGGTAATACGTCTATCGTTTACCCCTACATAATATATATTGTCCAAAACTTCTCTAATGTTTTGCATAATACCTCCTAGTTTATAAACTTATAAATACTATACACTATTAAAGTGATATTTAAACAAGATTTTACCCATTTAAGCTTTAAATTTACAAAAATATAAGCAAATAATATATTGAACTAATAAATCAAGATATTTTTAACTTTATTTGCAAATATATAGCTGATGGCTAAAGCAAAAAGTGGGTATAATATATAAGGCAAACAATTTCACATATTGTTACGCGTATTTTTAATTATAAGGAGAGTATAATTATGGCTTTTAATTTACCAAAAGATTTAGAAGAATTTAGGGCTTATGTCAGAGACTTTGCTGAGAAAAAAGTTAAACCTATTGCATTTCAATTAGATCAACACAAAGAATTCCCAAGAGAAATTGTAAAAGAAATGGGAGAATTGGGATTATTAGGCATTCCTTTTCCGGAAGAGTACGGTGGAGCTGGACTTACAAATAAACACTATGCTATCGCTGTAGAAGAACTTTCTAGAGTTGATGGTGGTGTTGGAGTTATATGCTCAGCTCATACTTCACTAGGTACATGGGGACTTAATGAATTTGGTACAGAAGAACAAAAACAAAAATACTTAAGACCACTTTGTGACGGTACACAAATTGGTGGATTTGGACTAACAGAAGATAATGCTGGTTCAGACTCTGCAGGAACAGAAACTACAGCAGTAGATAAGGGAGACTACTACCTATTAAATGGTAAGAAAATCTATATTACCAACGCTCCAGAAGCACAAACATATCTAGTAACAGCAGTTACAGAACCTGGTAAGGGCAACCATGGTATATCAATGTTTATCGTCGATAAGGATTTCGAAGGATTTACATTCTCAGAACCATACGACAAACTTGGTATCAGATCATCAGTTACAGCAGAACTTCACTTTAAAGATGTAAAAGTTCCAAAAGAAAACCTACTTGGAGAACTTGGCAAAGGATTCAAGTATGCAATGATGATTCTAGACGGTGGTAGAATTGGTATAGCATCTCAAGCCCTAGGTATAGCACAAGGTGCTTATGAATCAGCTCGTGAATATCAACTTCAAAGAGAGCAATTTGGCAAGGCTATAGCTTATTTCCAAGCCAACCAATTCAAACTTGCTGATATGGCTACACAACTAAAAGCAGCTAGACTTCTAGTTTATGATGCAGCTGATAAGAAAGACAATCACGTTAAAGGCTATGGTAAAGATGCTGCTATGGCAAAACTATATGCATCTGATCTTGCAAATAAACTTTCAAGTGAAGCACTACAAATGTACGGTGGATCAGGTTTCATCAAGGGTGTAGATGTGGAACGTCACTATAGAGACTCTAAGATTACACAAATCTATGAAGGTACAAATGAAATCATGAGAGTGGTTATAGCAGGATACCTACTACCAAGACCAAACAAAGCAAAAACTGATAAACCAAAACAAAAGAAATCAGTAGTTGGAGATAGAAAAAAACAAATCTTCAAGGGTGATGTAAAAGAATCTGTTAAGAAGTTTGTTGAAGCTCTAAAAGCTGATGGATACACATTTGATAATCACAGATCAGAAGCTGATACACAATTTGAAGAATCTGACAGACTAGTAGTTGCTGGTATGGGTATTGGTGAAGAACAAAACTTAAATCTAGTAAAAGATTTGGCAAAAGCAGCTGATGCATCAGTTGGAGCAAGTCGTCCAGTATCCGAAGTTAAACACTACTTACCACTTGATAGATATATTGGACTTTCTGGTCAAAAATGGGCAGGAGACCTATACATCGGAGTTGGTGTAAGTGGAGCTGTTCAGCACTTACTAGGAATCAAAGATGTTAAGACAATATGTGTTATCAACAATGATGAAGCAGCACCATTCTTCGAAAATTGTGACTATGGTATAGTAGGAGACTTCCACGAAGTACTACCACTACTAATCGAAGAAATCAACGGCTAAAAAGAAATACTTGAGTCTGCAAATGCAGGCTCTTTTTTTGTGGTAAAATATGGATAAGAGGTGATTATATGCGAGAATTTATTAAAATAAGATCTACAAACTTTGACCTTGACCTAGGCAATGTAAATAAAAATAAAGAGACTATCAAAGATTTGGTCAAAAAAGCTGATAAAGATGGGGTAAATATTTTATCCCTACCAGAGCTATCACTAACAGGAGCTAGTCTTTATGATGGATATTGGGATTTGGCAGAAATATGTGAAGATGCAATTATGGACTTGATAGAGTTTTCTAAAGATTATA
>CABTWT010000025.1 GCA_902488555.1 uncultured Anaerococcus sp. | reverse complement strand
GTGACTGGAGTTCAGACGTGTGCTCTTCCGATCTCGAATACCTAAAAGATAAAAACTACAACATAGATCAATTATCAGATGAAATTGACAAGCTAAAAATTGATGTGATAAAAAACTACCTAGACAATTCATCAAGTGACAAGACATTTGTAATCAAAAGAAGTGGCAATATAGAAGAATATTCATTCGATAAACTAATAAGGTCTATAAAAAATGCTGCAGATGAAAACAAACAACAGCTAAACACATCAGACATTGACATATTGATCAAAGACGTTGAAAAAAGCATGAAAGAAAGAAACAGAAAAGTATTTAGAACAGATGAAATAAAAGAATATGTCAAAAATGCCTTAGTAAACGAAGGCTACAGCCAAATTTATGATTCCTACGTTCACTACGTACAAAATCAATACAATTAGAACTATAGGCAAAAATGGACATAAAAATTATAGCAGTAGGAAAAATTAAAGAAAAATTTTACAAAGATGCCATAGACGAATACTTAAAAAGAATGCAAGCCTACAACAAGGTAGAAATAATAGAAGTAGCAGACGAAATGGCAGCAGAAAACCTATCAGAAAAAGAACTAGAACAAGTCAAAGAAAAAGAAGGAGAGCGAATACTCGGCAAAATAAGCAAAGAAGACTATGTAGTAAGCCTAGAAATCCTAGGCAAGCAAATCGACAGCATAGAATTTGCCAAATTCATAGAAAACGAAATGGCCGAAGGCTTCGGCAGAAACCTAGTATTCGTAATAGGAGGCTCAAACGGCCTAGCAAAAGAAGTAAGCCAAAGATCCAACAAAAAACTATCCTTCGGAAAAATGACCTACCCCCACCAACTAATGAGAGTAATACTAACAGAACAAATATACAGAGCCTACAGGATAATAAATGGACACCCGTATCATAAGTAGTCCCACGATCTAGGGTGGAAAATGCGAAGCATTTTTCATCTGCGAGATAAGCGAAGTTGCGAAGCAACAAGCGAATCCGCAGAACTAAGCGAGATGACTACGTAGTAGCCATCGAGAGGACTCCAGCATCTAGGGTGGAAACTGCAAGGTGTGTCCGAGCTACTGGACCATTTTTCATCTGCGAGATAAGCGAAGTTGCGAAGGTCCTCACTGAGCCGGACAGGCTATTCTCGGGCCTACGCCCTGCGACCACTCCGTGGAGGGTCCTCCCTAAGCCGGACAGGCTAGTTTTGAATCCGCAGAACTAAGCACATAAATGTCCGATAAATGGACAATTATGCCGAAAAATAGTGCGTGAGCACGGTAAGTAGCGTAGCTACGATTTTCGTGTAAGCTCAGGAGTAGTCATCAAGAGGATTCACGATCTAGGGTGGCCGATTTATAATCAGCCATCTATAAGATGAAGTAATAACTAGAGAACAAATAACTTTATTTTTTGTTAGGACACAGCATGAGAAAACAAAGTAAAAAAAGTTTTTGCGTTTGACGACCAAAGTATCTATTATTTATATAAAACTTTGTTACAAAATGGACTTTGTTGATATTTAATATCAATTTGATATAATTTAAGTATAAGAAAACGATTTTAAATTGAGGAGAAGTATTATGGACTACAAAAAGATGTATGAAGAGAAGCTAATTACAGCAGAAAAAGCTGCTGGAATGGTCAAAGATGGCGACTGGGTAGATATAGGTTGGTGTGCCCTAACAGCAAAGGCTTTTGATGAGGCTTTGGCAAAGAGAGTGGATGAACTTCACGATGTTAAGATAAAAGGTGGAGTTGTTCCTTATAAACTTGCCATAGGAGAAGCCGACCAAACAGGTGAACACTTCATCTACCATTCTTGGCACTCATCAGGAACTGAAAGAAGTCTAATAAACAATAATAAATATGGTGCTTTCTTTATTCCTATCAAATATAGTGAACTTCCAAGATATGTAAGGGAAAATGGCGAAAGACTAAATGTTGCTGTAACCCAAGTTGCACCAATGGACAAACACGGTAACTTTAACTTTGGTCTATCTGCAAGTCACACAATGGCTACTTTTGAAATGGCTGACAAAATAATACTTGAAGTAAATGAGAATGTTCCAGTTGCTCTAGGTGGATATCAAAACTATATCAATATCAAAGACGTTGATTATGTTTATGAAGCAAACAGTGATATGCTAACCCTTGGCAAGGCAAAATTTGGTGAAGAAGAACTACAAGTTGCTGAACACGTTGTGGGACTTCTAAGAGATGGTGACTGCCTACAAATTGGTATAGGTGGACTTCCAAATGCTATAGGTTCAGAAATTGCTAAATCAGACCTAAAAGACCTTGGTGTTCATACTGAAATGTATGTGGATTCCTTTGTAGATATGGCAATGGCTGGTAAAATTACAGGTAGAAAGAAAAACCACGATATAGGACGTCAAACATATGCTTTTGCGGCAGGTAGCCAAGAACTTTATGACTATATAGATGGAAACGAAGAACTTATGGCAGTTCCAGTAGATTATGCTAACGATATAGATGCCATAGCATCATTAGATAACTTTGTATCTATAAATACCGCTATGGAGGTAGATTTATGGGGACAAATTTCTTCTGAAACAGTTGGAACAAGACATATTTCTGGAGCAGGTGGAGCCCTTGACTTTATCCTAGGTGCTTACAGATCTAAGGGTGGTCGTTCAATAGTTGCCCTTAAATCTTCTAGAGTTGATAAAGAAGGCAAGAGAATTTCAAATATCGTGCCTACATTTAAGCCAGGTACCCAAGCAACTGCAGTTAGAAGTAACACCCATTATATAGCTACAGAACAAGGTATCAAAAACTTCAAAGGCCTATCAACATGGCAAGCAGCAGAAGCTTTAATAGAATTGGCTCACCCAGATAATAGAGATGAACTAATAAAAGAAGCTGAAAAACTAGGTATTTGGAGACTTTCAAATAAATAAAACAAACTATAAAATAGCGGAGTGTATATATTGCATTTCGCTATTTTTATATGAATTTATATTGTTAGTTTAACCTTAAATATTATTATAGGGTAAACAAAGTCACCATAATTTTATGAATATTCATTATTAAGTGAAAATGTTTGCAAAAAACTAATTTAGTAATATAGTGTAAGTGTCTAGTTAATTAATTGTATAAAAATTTTAAAATATAAGGAAGGCTTAAGAATTATGGAAAAAAGAGAAAGTGTTATACTTGCCTATGCGAGAACTCCATTTGGTAAATTTGGGGGAGCATTAAGGCCACTAGAAGCTACCGAACTTGGTGGTATTGCAATCCGTGGAGCCATTGATAAGGCTGGTATTAAGGATAGCGATATAGACTATGTGCTTATGGGAAATGTTTTGCAAGCTGGCGAAGGACAAATACCATCCCGACAAGCTACAAGAGCTGCAGGACTTGATTGGTCAGTACCTTCACAAACAATCAATAAGGTTTGTGCATCAAGTTTTACAGCAGTAACACTTGCTGATATGATGATTCGTGCTGGCAATATAGACCTTGCAATTGCAGGTGGTATGGAATCGATGTCCAATGCACCATTTGCAAGTAAGGATATGAGATGGGGTCATAGAATGTTTAATGCAGAATTCAAGGACCTCATGGTAACAGATGGACTTTGGGACCCTTGGTATGACCAACACATGGGCTCTTCTGCAGGTAAAACAGCAGCTGAGTACAAGATAAGCAGACAAGAACAAGATAGATGGGCTGCAATAAGCCAACAAAGAGCTGAAGATGCTATGGAAGCTGGTCGTCTAGATGAAGATATAGTTCCAGTTGAAGTTCCACAAAGAAAAGGCGATCCAATCATAGTTGACAAGGATGAACAACCTAGAAAAGGTGTAACAGAAGAAACTCTAGCAAAACTATCCGGTCTATTTTTCAAAGAAAATACAGTAACAGCTGGTAATGCTCCAGCAACAAATGATGGTGGATCAGCCCTAGTTATAGCAAGTAGAGCCAAGGCAGAAGAACTTGGAATCAAACCACTTGCAACAATTGTAGATACAGCTTGGGTATCAAAAGATTCACCATATATAGTAGATGTGCCAGGAGAATCAATCAAGAAGCTTCTAGAAGCTAATGACCTTACTGTAGACGATATTGATGTATTTGAAGTAAATGAAGCCTTTGCAGCGGTTGTAAATAGAACTCAACAAATAGTTGCAATACCAGATGAAAAACTAAATGTAAATGGTGGAGCTATTGCCTTTGGTCACCCAATAGGAGCTACAGGTGGTAGAATTATCATGCAATTAGTAAGTGCTATGAAGCAAAAAAATGCTAAATTAGGAGTTGCAGCTATATGCTCTGGTGGAGCTCAAGGTGATGCAGTTCTAATTAGAATGGAAGATTAATAGCAAAGAAAAATGACCCTTACTAGGAGAAGCAATATTTTGTCTTCCCCAGGCTGGGTCATTTTTTATTCTAGATTTTTAAATCTACCCATTTTCCTTGTTTAAACCTATGTCTTAAGCCGATAAATCTACTGGTTTGGTCTGACAAAATACCTATCCAGATTCCATCTAAACCTAGTTTTAAGACATTTACAGTAACTAGTGTTACTGCTGTTCTGATTATGGATACAGAAACAATTGCTACTGCCAAGGTGTATTTTACATCTCCTGCTGACCTTAGTGAACCACCAAAGATAACCTGTAGGACTTGCATTATAACTATGAATCCAAGGTATTTTATAATAATAAGACTTTGGTCGGCCAAGGATTGGTCTGCAAAGAAAAGTCCAAATATCGATCTACCAAATATAAAGAAAATGGCAGAAATGGTTAAACTCATTATAAGACCTATTTGCTGGCAGGCCCTGCCGTAGACTATGGCCTCATCTTTGTTGCCCGCTCCAAGTGAATTACCTGTAAGTGTTATTACAGCGACACTCATTCCATCTCCAAAGGAGAATGATAAGCTTAGTAGGTTCATACCTACATTGTGGAGGGCGAAACTTTCTGTTCCTAGTCTTGCTGCTGTAAGAGCTGTAACGAAAAATCCTATTCTCATTGACATAATTTCAATAAAAATATTAATTCCAAGTCTAGAGATTTCCTTAGAAATTGTCTTATCAATTTTCATAGGAACCTTTTTCATTTCTCTAAAACTTAGGTAGGAGTTGCGCTTGCTTAGGGAATAAAAGCACATGAACATTTCTACAACTGTACCTAGGACTGTTGCGATAGCAGCTCCCTTTGTTCCTAGGGCAGGGAAACCTAAGTTACCTTGGATTAGTAGGAAGTTAAAGATAATATTTACCACTGATGCAACAAGGTTTGTTACAAAGGCAACTTGTGTGTTTCCAGCACCTCTGTGAGCAGAGTTTATGCACCAGCATATAGCATTAAAAACTGTTCCAAGGATTATTATTACAAAATACTCCTTGGCCTTAGCATGGGTTTCTTCGGTAGAACCTGCAAATTCGAGGATAGGATCGGCAAATGCCACCATAACAACTGTCACTATGACTACAAAGATCATTGAAATTAGTAGGGAAGTAACCAAGGTTTGGTTGGCTTTTTCCCTATTTCCTTCCCCTTGACGCCTAGCAACTAGGGCTGATACTGCACTAGTGATAGCGAAAAATACAGTAAGAGCCAAGAACTTTGGCTGGGTTGTAAGACCTATGGAAGCTACAGCAGACGGTCCAAGACCAGAAATCATAAAGGTATCTATAATACCTGCTAAGGCTATAAAAAAGGATTCAAATACAGCCGGCCAAGCTATAGATAGAGCCCTGCGGTAATATTTTTTATCAAGCATTGTAAGCTCCTCCAATCTTTGGAAGGATTGCTTCAATGGCTATTGAAATATTATCCTTAAAATCCTCATTTTGTATACTAAGTATTTTGCTCATATCTTCAACTGTTTTTTCAATTGATAAATTGAAATCGCTAGTTTCTAGATAATACTTTATAAACAATCCATCAAAAAGATCTCCAGTTCCAGCGTATTGTGCATCTAATTTTTCATAAAAAACATTATGAAGCTTATCTGAAATGCCCAGAGTGTAGGATTTATTATCTTCTTCTATACTTGTTATGACATACTTCTTGTCGTCATCTAGCAAGTCATCAAAATTATCCAAGTCTAAGAGGCTTGCCTCGGTATGATTTGGGATGATAATATCAGCATATGTTAGGATTTCTTTATATATTTGTATTTTCTCATCACCAAGCCCTGGATAAAGAGAACCATCATCGCCCATAATAGGGTCCAAGATGACTAAGACTTGATCGGACATAGATTTTAGATAATTAGCTATGATATTTTTTTGCTCTATATTTTCTATATATCCAATAAAAACGAGGTCAAAGTTAAAATCTAACTTCTTCCATACATTTAAACAATCTTCTATGTATTTATTTGTATCAAGAATTGCTACATTGCCCAAAGAAAAGTTGTGGGAAATCAGAGCGGTGGGCAGGAAGTAAACATCATGGCCAGCATGGGATAGAACAGGATCAACCATATTGCCAGCTATCTTACCCCTTGATACGAAATCATTTATAAGTAATATTTGACTCATTATTTTCTAACTCCTTATTCTATAGTATTCATTATCCTATTTTTTTCTTTAACTTAAAGGGGGAAATTTGCTATAATACTATTATGAATAATGAATATGTAAAGATAATGGAAAAAATAAATGAAAATAAGTATGTTAAAAAAACAAAAAAATCCTTGCTATCTCTAGTATTTAGCAGAGCAGGTGTATTTATTTTGTTGATACTTCTTCAAATAGGATTTATGGTATACCTCTACCATTACATAAATATTGACGTATCTTTATTGATAGGAGGAGATACGGTACTAAGAATAGTTATAATGCTTATAATTCTAAATATGGATTCCATAAACCCTTCTTATAAAATATCTTGGTTTATGCTAATTGCAATCTTTCCAAGTTTCTCTACAGCTGTATTCTTGCTTGACCACCTTAGTATTGGTTACAAAAAAGAGCAAAAAAGAGTCCTAGACTTAGAAAAAGTATCTAGGAAACTTTATAACAGAGATTTATCTTTGGTATATGACCTAAAAGAAAATAACAAGGAATTATACAACTACCAAAACTATTTTTATGATTTGGGTGGATTTGTAACCTATGATAAGACATCCACAAAATATTATCCAGTAGGTGAGGATGTATTTGCTGATATAATTGAGGCAATTAGAGGAGCCAAAGACTTTATATTTATAGAGATATTTATAATTTCTTATGGTTATATGTGGGGAACTATCCTCGAAGAATTAGTCAAAAAAGTTGAAGAGGGAGTAGAAGTTAGGCTCTTATTTGATGGAACTAATTCTCTAGTAAGGGTTAAGTCTAACTTTGTTGAAGAGATGAACTCTCTAGGAATAAAGTGCAAGGTATTTTCACCAATGATTCCAATAGTATCAACCTACTATAACAACAGAGACCACAGGAAAATATTTGTGATAGATAACGAGTACGCCTTTACCGGTGGTATAAATCTAGCTGATGAGTATATAAATGTCTATGAAAGGTTTGGTCATTGGAAAGATTGTGGTCTAAGGCTAAAAGGAGCTGCAGTTGAATCTCTTACTTTGATGTTCTTACAAATGTGGTCTGATTCCCCAGATGAGGTTGATAGTTTTGCTAGATACTTGCCAAGAAAGTCTGATCCAGAAGGAGTTGGTTTGTGTATACCATTTTCCGATAGTCCTATGGATGACGAATATTTTGCAAAAAATACCATCCTAACTATGCTAAATAATGCCACAGACTATGTATATTTTATGACACCTTACCTAATCCTTGAAGATGAAATAATAAATGCAATCACCAATGCTACAAAAAGAGGGGTAGATGTTAGAATCTGTATGCCTCATATACCAGATAAAAAAATAGCCTTTGCTTTGGCAAAGAGTCACTATGTACATTTAATATCAAACGGTGTGAGAATATATGAATATACACCTGGTTTTTGCCACTCTAAAGTTTGGCTAGCTGACGGTTCAAGTGCTTTTGTAGGCACAATTAATCTAGATTACAGAGCCATATACCTAAACTTTGAGTGTGGGGTATTGATGAAAGATACAAGCGCTATAGGACAAATCAAAGAAGACTTTGATGTATTTTTCTCAATAGGAAGTCCAATAAGCCTAGAAGATGCTAAAAATAGACCTCTGATAACTAAGGCAGTTGGATATGTGGCAAAACCATTTGCAACCTTATTTTAATTGAGCACTTATGGTGCTCTTTTTTCTTTGATAAATTGACAAAAGATATAAAGATGCTATAATTTATTTATAAGGTGTATGGCATCATACCCCACACTAAAAGGAGGACAAATTGTTTGAATTAAATGCAAATTTGGACACACCTCTTTATATGCAGATAGTTGATCAAACAAAGCTAGCTATTGCAAAGGGCTATTTTAGAAATGGCGACAGGTTCCCATCTGTGAGGGATCTATCGAGAGAACTATTAGTTAACCAAGCAACAGTTTCCAAGGCATTTAAAGAGTTGGATAGGCAAGGAATTATCGAAACTCAAACAGGGATTGGTACGTTTATATCCTTTGATGATTCGAAGTTCCTAGATAGAATAGACGATTTAAACAAGAAATTAACAGATGATTTTATAGAAGCAAAATATCTAGGCATTACCCTGGATGATGTTATAAAATTATACGAAAGAGCAGGTAAAGATTTATGATTGTAGAAGCAATCAACGTAAATAAGTCCTTTGATGACAACAAGGTTTTGGACAATGCTACTTTTAGTCTAGAAGAGGGAATCATAACAGGACTTGTTGGCAGAAATGGCAGTGGAAAAACTACCCTACTTAAGATAATAGCAGGAATATATAAAGAAGATTCTGGGAAAATTAAGATAGATGGCAAATCTTTGGACATTAATCCAAGAACTATAGAAAATTTGGCATATTTGCCAGACAGATTTGATTATTTCAACTACTATAAGATTGACCAGCTTCCAGAATACTATGAAATATTGTATCCTACCTTTGACAAAGACTTTTTCAATGGGGAAATAGACAAATTTTCTTACAATCCTAAGGCAAGTATTAGAAACCTTTCAAAGGGTGAGAAAAACCTACTTGGTCTTATTTGTGTTTTGGCATCAAATGCCAAGGTCATCTTGGTGGATGAAGTCTTAGATGGTATGGATATCCTAAATAGGCGCCGTATAATCGAATACTTATTAGACGCTAAGGATAAGGGCTGTGCTGTCTTTGCATCAAGCCACGAACTTACTGACCTATCAGGTATTTGCGATGAAATCTATTACCTATCAAAAGAAGGAGTACTGAACAAAACTCATGATGAGGAAAAACTATCACTAAATAAACTACAAGTTGTAGTAAAGGATAAATTGCCAGAAAATATAAAAAACAAATCGGTCATTATATCAAATATTGGCAGGGTCTACACAATACTAATTGATGCCAAGAGTGAATTTTTGCAAGAACTTTTGCAAGACCCTGACATAGTCCAATATGACAAGCTAGAAGTAAAGGTTGAAGACTACTTTTACTTAGAAGAAGGAGCTAGAAAATGAGTGATTTTAAAAACTTATTTAAGATTACCGTAAAAAGATATGGAATCTGGATATTATTGATATCCTTAATGATTGCCATGACATACGGTTTACAATCTAGGGCAAGGCTAAAAAATGAAGCAGAAAATCTAAGGGGTTCTGTAAATGTCATGGCTGAAGATTTGGATACAAGCATCGATAATGAAGGTAAAATAACAAAAGAGTATTTGGATGAGGCTTCTACTATAGCTAATAAGTATGCCGAAAAATATGGAATCCTTACAGATGATCAAATGAAAAATCTTGCTGATGAAGATTGGAATGATTATTCTGATAAGGCCATAAATAAGTATGGGTCCAAGTTTTGGGAATATGAATCAAATTATAGGACTTTTCAAAATATCAAAGAATCCAACTTAGAAGTTTCTAATATCTTTACTTATTATATTGAAGACACTGCGTTTGGTATAGTAGTTCTAGTTGCTATTTTGGCTATGCTTATAACTTCACTAGAACAGTCATTGTCCTTTTATGATTTCACCTTGATGTTTCCATGGAAGAAAAGAGATGAAGTTTGGATGAAGGCCCTAGTTGTATTTATAATTGGCCTAGCTATGTTTTTAATCAATTTGCTTTTAAATATAGCAATGATTAGCTCATCAGATTTTGCACCTTTGATGGATTTTTCAAAATTAGGAGATCCTATCTTACAATCAATCCTATTAATATTTGCGACAAGTTTTATAACTGTATCTACAGGTATGATTGCAGGAAACTTTTTAGGTCACGCTGGCCTTGGAATCATTGCCATAGGATCCATAGAACTACTAAGATATATAGTTGATGTATTTTTGATGATTTTTGCTCCGGATTTTGCAAGCAGTGCATCTAGTAGCTTTTCTAAATTTGTTGAAAATTTACCAGGCGTATTAAAGCCATTTTTCTCCCTAATCAACGTAAAGATGGATTATCCAAATATAATAGGCTATATAATAGTGGCTGGACTTTGGACCTTGCTCGCCTATCTAATCAACAGCAAGTCATCTTCAGAAAAATCTGGTTACCTAATAATATCAAAGCCAGTTGAATACATTGCCAAGATTTGGGGTATATTATCATTTACAACAGTTTTATACTTAATAGGTTCAGCTCCAATCAGTGGCATGGGAAGTATGATACTAGAGCTTATAATATATGTAGTTGCACTCTTGATAAGTATAAAACTATTTGATATTCTATTTAAAGTAAGACTTAAATTTTAGACTTTAAGGAGAACTTTATGGCAAAAGATCGATTAACTTGGGATGAATATTTTATGAACCTAGCTATCACAGTGTCAGAACGTGGCACTTGTGATAGGGCTTATGTAGGTTGTGTGATAGTAAACGAGGACAATAGGATAGTAACTACTGGTTACAATGGCTCTATCAAAGGCAATCCTCATTGTGATGAGATAGGCCATACCATGCGAGATGGCCACTGTATAGCAACCATCCATGCTGAAATGAACGCACTTTTGTATTGTGCCAAGGAAGGTATTTCAGTAAATGGCTGCAAGGCTTATGTGACTCATTTTCCATGTCTAAACTGTACAAAAAGTCTAATCCAAGCAGGAATAAAAGAGATTTACTATAGAGAAGCCTATAGGGTAGATGAATATGCCATAGAGCTTCTAGAGCGCAACAAGATAAGCTATGAAAAGATTGAACTGCCAGATTTAGATTAGGAGAGACTATGCATTATAGCGAAGATAACACCCAATATCATGTGGGTGTGAATGAAGAGATGATTGGCAAGTATGTAATATTGCCAGGAGACCCAAAAAGATGTGAAAAAATTGCAGCACATTTTGACAATCCAAAGTTAGTTGCTGACAGACGTGAATATGTGACCTATACAGGCTATCTTGATGGAGAAAAAGTTTCTGTAACATCAACAGGAATAGGTGGACCATCAGCTGCCATAGCTATGGAAGAGTTGGTCAAATCAGGAGCTCATACCTTTATCAGGGTAGGAACCTGTGGTGGCATGCAAACAGATGTAAAAAGTGGAGATGTAGTAATAGCCAATGCAGCAATAAGAGCAGAGGGAACCAGCCGCGAATACGCCCCAATAGAGTTTCCAGCAGTAAGTAATTTTGAAGTGACAAGTGCACTAAAAGATGCTGCGAACTTACTAGAGCAAACCAGCCATGTTGGAGTAGTTCAATGCAAGGATAGCTTCTATGGCCAACATGAACCAGACAAAATGCCTATTTCCTATGAACTAGAAAATAAGTGGAATGCCTGGGTAAAAATGGGAACTCTTGCAAGTGAAATGGAATCTGCAGCCCTTTTTACAGTAGCAAACTACCTAAGAGTTAGAGCAGGATCCTGCTTTTTAGTAGTGGCAAACCAAGAAAGAGAAAAACAGGGCCTAGAAAATCCAGTAGTCCACGACACAGAAATGGCTATCAAAGTAGGCATTGAAGCCTTGAGAAAATTAATAGAAAAAGATAAGAGAAAATCCTAGCAAAAAATTACCCCTAAGCTTTGCACAAAGTTAAGCTTAGGGGTAATTTTTTAATTTATTCTATTTCTTCGATATTAACGTAATCTAGCATGCCTATAATTTCATCGTGAGTTGGCAAGTCTAGGACACGGGCTGTAGCAGATGCGGCAGCAATTGACATCTTGTAGGCTTCTACTGGGCTGCCATCTTTTACCTTGGATCCCAAGAAACCAGCAATCATAGAATCTCTGCAAGCTGTTGTATTTATTATCTCTCTACCATCGTCTATCTCATTTGATCCATAGACCTTATCTCCGGTAAATAACATAGAGCCTTGGGCTCCGTAGGAGATGATGACATTCTCAGCTCCCATTTCTCTAAGCTTTTTGCCGTAAGGTATATAATCATTTCTATCTGCGATTTCTACACCGAAAATTCTTGCTATGTCTTCTCCGTTTGGTTTGATTAGGGCTGGTTTTGCCTTAACAACATTCATCAAATATTGGCTTGGCACGTCTGCAACAAATTTGGCCTTGTTTGATGTTGCTACTGATACAAGCCTATCGTATATGTCCCTACTCTGGCTTTCTTCCATTGGAGGTACAGAACCACCAAAGATTAGCACATCGCCCTCTCTAACCCTAGATAGGTAGTAAAGAAGCTCGTCTAGTTCCTTTGCTGATATTCTTTTACCAGGATAATTTATTACAGTTTCTTCCTTGTTTTTAAAGATTTTGATATT
>CABTWT010000024.1 GCA_902488555.1 uncultured Anaerococcus sp. | reverse complement strand
CGTTTTGTTGGTCTATTACTACAGTTGACGATTGAGGTTGGATTACTCCTTCTAAGTCAATATCATAATAATCTTTTGATAGTGAGAAAGATCCATCATCGTATGCAGTCAACAAATTTTCGTTTTTATCTAAATAATCTTTGGAAATAACTATATTTTGCTCTTCATCAAGGCTGATCTCTTCATTTGATCCAAAAGCTATGTGACCAGTTCTATGGGTTCTAAGATTCTTATTATTTTCATCAAGTGTATAGAAATTCCTAAATATCAAGTTGGTTTGGTCAAGATATGCCTTGTAGGTCTTTAGTACTAAATTTCCATTATCATCAAACCAAGCCTCGTCAGGTCTTAGTCTAAGGTCATTATCGTCATTTAATATATTTGCTTGAGCATAATAAAGTAAATTTCCCTCTTTATTTAAAATATTGCCATATTGGTCATAATTTAAATCCAAGAGTGGGGCTTGTTGGTAGCCTGATGTGTCGCCCATAATATATGATGAAAAGTCGGCATAGATTGCTTCAAGTTGTTTTTGCATATCTTCATCAATAGTGGTAGTTATCCTAAGTCCACCGTAATATAGCCTATCCCAAGCTTGGTTTTCACTCATGTCGTATAACTCTTGAAGTTTTTTGACAACTTGTCTTTCAAGAAGAGAGTTAAAGTAGCTTGCGATTTCCGTATTAGATCTTTCGGCTGGAACAATTGATGCTGCAACATCAAAGTCAACAGCTTCTTTATACTCTTTGTTAGATATAAAGCCTAGTTCAAGCATTTTCTCTAGGGCGTATTTTTGTCTCTTGTATGGTTCTGGGTTATAAATTGCTGAATATTTTTCACCATCAATAGTAAATTCACCCAATACTTTTTGGTCAGTAACTTCGTTAGTTTTTATAGCCTTATAAAGTGAATTTTCTGATGGAGATTGGACAATACCTGCAAGAGCGGCACATTGGGCTAGGTTTAGCTCGGAAACATCTTTATTAAAGTACGTTCTTGCAGCTGCTTGGACACCGTAGGAGTTTTGGCCCATAAATACACGGTTTAGGTAAGCGCTAAGTATCTCGTCCTTATCCAAGGCTTCTTCAATCTCTAAAGCTAGGAAAATTTCTTTGATTTTCCTTTCGTAGGTTTGATCGTTCGTAAGGTAAGTATTACGTGCTAATTGTTGGGTTATAGTTGAACCACCACGGACAATACCACCAGCATTGAAGTTATCTATGGCTGAACCTAATATGGACTTGAAATCTAGTCCTGGGTGACTTTCAAATCTCTCGTCTTCAACAGCTATAAAAGCGTGCTTCAAATCGTCGGGGATTTGTTTATTGTCAACTATTTCTCTGTATTCACTAGTAGCTATTGAATCTACTTCATTACCGTCTTCATCAACTATAGTGGAGTTTTGACTCATCTCATATTTAATAATGTTAGGATCTATTTCTGGAGCGGTCTTCATAACCTCAAGGATTGCACCGCCAGCAAGACCAGCTAAGACAATTCCTATAGATCCAACAAAAAGTAGAACTATTAATATGAGTTTTAACACTATAGAGGCAATTTTCTTAAACATTAAGCCTCCTTAAAATTTTAATTATTTTATTTATTTCAATATTATTCTTATTTTATCATTTTTTAGATAAATAATCTATATATTCCTTTCTTTATAAAATTTCTTCAAATCGTATAATCAAATGGAAAGGATCTTTATGCAGGAAGTTATTCAAGTTAATGTTTTAAATAGAGATGATGATTTAGACAATAAAATATATGAATTGGAATCACTAATCAACACGGCTGGGGGTAAGTCCCAGGCCTATGTCAGCCAAGTAGTAGATAAGGTTAATCCTAGATACTACATAGGTAAGGGTAAGGTTAGTGAGATTAAAGATTTGGCAGAAAAGCTATCGATAGACACAGTAATATTTGATGTGGAACTATCAGCTAGCCAACTATATAACCTAGAGGAAGAACTAAAACTTCACGTAGTGGATTGGACAAGTTTGATACTAGATATATTTGCCTTGCGTGCCAATACCAAGGAAAGTAGGCTAAAAATCAAACTGGCCCAGCTTAAATATCAGTTGCCAAGACTTAACAAGTGGTTTTCATATCTGTCTAGGCAGGCAGGTGGTATAGGAACCAGAGGACCTGGTGAAACCATGCTTGAGACTGATAGACGTGCAGTTGTTAGGGATATCAAATCTTTAGAAAGCCAACTTAAAGATGTAGAAAAGACAAAGAAAATCAATAGGAAAGCCAGGACAAATATCCACAATATTTCCCTTTTGGGCTACACCAATGCTGGCAAGTCCACTATCTTAAATCAAATGATGAAATTATTTGGCAAGGATAAGTACGTTTATTCAGATGACTTGCTTTTTGCAACCCTTGATACATCGACTAGGAGGCTAGACTTTGCCAATACCAAGGTTACCCTTACAGATACAGTTGGTTTTATAGATAATTTGTCAGAAGAACTTAACGATTCATTTTTGACAACCCTAGATGAAATACAATTTGCAGATATGCTACTGATAGTAATAGATGCAAGTCACAACATAGAACACCAAATCCATGCTATAGAAAAAGCTCTAGAAGACATAGAAGTAGCCGATAAGGAAATACTTTATGTCTTTAACAAGATGGATAAGGTTGAAGATAAGCTTAAGGTTGAGCTTTTCAAAAGAGATAGGGATAGAATATATATTTCAGCAAGAAATGACGATGATATAATAAGACTTAAGGAAAAAATCGTATCAATAATAAAAAGCGATTACCAAAGAGTAACTATGCACATCCCATTTGCACATGGGGAAGTTTTGGACTATATGATGTCAAATTATGATATAGAAAAGACAGAATACGATTCGGATGGCACTAATATAGAATTTGATATATCAAATGAGGACTTAAATAAATATGACCGATATCTCATCAAATGAATATAAGACTGTAAAGGGTCAAAGTCAAAGCCAATTTGAAGAAGAAAAATCAGTTTTTATTACAAGTATTTGTCATGTAGAAAGTGAAGAAGAGGCCAAAGATTTTATTGAAGAAATTTCACAAAAATACAAAGATGCCACCCACAACTGCACGGCATATATAATAAATGAGATACCTGTTATAAAAAGATATGATGACAACGGAGAACCAACCGGTACAGCGGGTCTTCCCATGCTAAGTGTTCTAGAAAAGAACCAACTTACAAATGTAGCTGTTGTCGTTACAAGGTATTTTGGTGGCAAACTCTTGGGCAAGGGAGGTCTTGTTAGAGCTTATTCTAGGGGAGTAAGTGATGTAATCGATGGGAATATTGTTTACAAAAGACCTTTTTATGTAGTAGAATTAATTCATTCGTATAATGTCCTTGGTCAAATTGAAAATTATCTAAATGAAAATAAGATAAAGATTATAAGCAAAGATTTTACTGATAAGGTAAGCCAAAGTGCTTATATAAGTCTAGATTCTTTTGAAAAAATCGAAAAGGATTTGACCAATTTGACCAGTGGACAAATAAATATTAATAAAACAGAAGTAAAAATGCTTTTTACTAAGTAGGAGGATATATGTCAGGACATAATAAGTGGAGCAAGATTAAAAACAAAAAAGGAAGCGAAGATGCCAAAAGAGGCAAAATCTTTACCAAACACGCTAGAAATATCACTGTATCAGCTCGTCAAGGTGGAGATAATCCAGATTATAACCCAGCACTAAAGGCGGCAATTGATAAGGCAAAATCAGACAATATGCCAAATGATAACATTGATCGTGCCATCAAAAAAGCCACTGGTGAGGGAGCAGGAGATAATTATCAAAGAATAATATATGAGGGTTATGGACCAGGTGGAGTAGCTATAATAGTAGATTGTCTTACAGATAATGTTCAAAGAACTGCACCGGATGTTCGCCATGCCTTTGATAAAAATGGCGGCAATTTGGGAACAGATGGATCAGTTATGTTTATGTTCGATCAAAAGGGGATAATACTTGTAGATGGCAAAGATAAGGACTTAGATAGCTTCATGATGGATGCTCTAGAAGCTGGAGCTGATGATGTAAGCGAAGATGGCGAATTTTTTGAAGCTATAACAAGTGTGGAAGCATTCAATGATGCTAAGGAAAGTTTAGAAGAATCTGGCTATGAGGTCAAAAGGGCAGAGATTACCTACCTTGCTCAAAACTATATTGAAGTTGACGAAAGTCACCACAAAGCCCTAGAAAAACTAATTGATAGCTTAGAAGATAACGACGACGTTCAAGAAGTATATACCAACTGGCAAGAGCCGGAAGAGGAAGAATAATGACTTTTAATATAGATCCTGTAGCTTTTTCGATATTTGGTGTTAAAATATATTGGTATGCTCTAATCATAGTATTTGGGGTCATACTTGGTACACAATTTGCCAAGAAAGAATTTGTAAGAAGAGGTTTTGAAGAAGACTTTATCTACGATATCCTCTTTGTCGTTTTGCCAAGTGGGATAATTGGTGCAAGACTTTGGTATGTAATCTTTATGTGGGATTACTATTCCCAAAATCCCGGACAAATCCTAAACATCAGAGGTGGGGGACTTGCTATTCATGGGGGAATAATATTTGGAACCCTTGCCCTTTACCTATATTCCAAACGCAAAGAAGTACCTTTCCTAGATATGACAGATGTTATGATACCATCCCTTGCCCTAGGCCAAGGCATAGGCAGGTGGGGAAACTTTGTAAATCAAGAAGCTCACGGTGGACCAACAAACCTGCCATGGGGAATAATAATTGATGGAGTAAAAGTCCATCCCACTTTCCTCTACGAATCCCTTGGTGACATAATTATATTTTTGATTTTAATAAACTTACGCAAAAATAATCCAGACAAGGGTAAATTATCTGCCTTATATTTAATAGGATATGGTATATTGAGATTCTTTGTAGAGGGACTAAGGACAGACTCCCTATACTGGGGACCATTAAGAACGGCCCAAATCATTTCCTTAGTATTTATAATATTGGGAGCAGTTTTATTTTTCATATCAAATAAGAAAGATCTCCCACCTTATTTTAAGGCAAAAAAACAAGTGGAAAAGAAAGAAAATATCATAAATTTCAAATAATTTTAATAATATAGGCAAATAAATATAAAACATTAAGAAATCGATCATTTTGGTCGATTTTTTTGTTTGCTTTATTATGAAATATGGTATAAAATAATTACGAAGTGGATTAAAGTGGTTTATGGTGGTAAGAAATGTTTTTAGGAGAATTTACTCACAAGCTAGATTCAAAAAATAGAATAATGATTCCTAGTGAATTTCGTGATGATTTGACTGAAGAATTTTTTATCACTAAGGGACCAGAGAATTCTTTGGTGATATATACCAAGGATGAATTTGATAAGCAAAGCGTAAGGCTTGATAATCTCATAAATGAAAACAAAAAAAATAGGGCCATAAAAAGACTGTTTTTTTCATCCACAATCAAAACTAGTCTAGACAAACAAGGCAGAGTTTTGCTAAATAAGAATTTAAGAGATTATGCAAACATCGAAAGCGAGGCTATGATTATCGGCAACAACACAACAATTGAGCTGTGGGATGTGGATACATGGCAAGCTTATATAAATGAAGTCGAGGTGAATTTATCCGATATTATGGATGAATAATTATGGAATTTGAACATATTTCTGTTTTACCAGAAGAAACAATAGAAAATTTAAATATAAAACCTGATGGAATTTATGCTGACCTTACACTTGGCAAGGGTGGCCATAGCAAGAGAATCTTGGGAAAATTATCTGATAAGGGTAGACTTATTGCCTTTGACCAAGATATGGAAGCTATAATGGCTGCAAAGGAAAATCTTAAGGATTTTTCAAACGTTATTTACGTCAATACCAATTTTGAAAATTTTGAATCGACTTTGAAAGATTTGAATATTTCAAAAATAGATGGTGCTTTGATGGATATTGGTGTCAGCTCATATCAGATTGACAACGCTGATCGTGGATTTTCTTATATGCACGATGGGCCACTTGATATGAGAATGGATGTCGAAAATGAGTTAACAGCAGAAAAGATAGTAAACGAGTATTCCAAAGAAGAACTAACTGAGATTTTTTCCAAATATGGGGAGGAAAGATTTTCTAAAACTATAGCTAGAAACATTGTCGATTATAGAAATAAACAGCGAATAGATACGACTTTCAAATTAAGAGATATAGTTAACAAATCAGTAAGAAGTAAGGAAGCTCATCCAGAAAAAAGGGTTTTTCAAGCCCTACGTATTGAAGTTAATAGGGAACTAGAAGTATTGGAAAATACTATAGAAGATGTGGTTGATCATCTAAATGTTGGTGGTAGACTTTGTATCATAACATTTCACTCACTAGAAGATAGGATAGTAAAAAACAAGTTCAAGGAATTAGAAAAGGACTGTACTTGTCCGCCAGGACTTCCAGTATGCGTTTGTGATACTGTTAGGAAAGTAAAGATTATCACCAACAAACCTATTGTTGCAGGAAAGAAAGAATTAAGTGAAAATTCTAGATCAAAAAGCGCCAAGCTTAGAGTATGTCAGAGGGTTTAATCATGAATTATAGCAAAACTTTAAATAAAACTTCAATAAACACCAATCATAATAGAAAAAGGCTTAAAGTTTCTGATAATCCTAGATATAGTCAAAAGCATAAGAACAAGATGCTTAGAAAAAAGGATAGAAGACTAAAAAGCACTTTGATTTTATTATCATTGGCAATTATTGTAAGTTTATCATATTTTAATATTAATAAAAGAAAAGCATTGAAAGCTAAGAGAATTGAGTATAATACTCTTATGAATCAAGTAATAACAAAAGAATTAAAGAGAGATCGTTTAGAAGCAAAACTAGAGAATTCTGTTGATTTAAACAGGATTCAACGCTATGCTATGGAAGAACTTGGTATGGTATATGCAAAAAATGAAACTCCTATAAGGAACTTAGAAGGTAATTAATATGACAGATATGTTTAAGATTGCTATTATTAGTATTTTATCTTCTATAGTTTTAGGCTTTGCTATTGTACCCATACTAAAAAATATGAAGGTGGGACAAAACATTAGAAAAGAAGGTCCAAAAAGCCACTACCAAAAAGCAGGCACACCTACCATGGGTGGAATAATATTTTTGATAGCCGCATTTTTGATAACTTTAATTTATGTTCCATTTAATCTAAGTTCTGCAATTATAATAATTGCATTTCTTGGCTACGGAGCTATAGGTTTTATAGACGACTATAGAAAACTAGTTTTAAAACAATCTGAAGGATTAAACCCAAAACAAAAAATAATACTACAATTTGGCCTAGCTATACTTATTACAATATTAGCTTTTATCAACGATAAAGATAGTGTTATGAAGATGACAATACCATTTTCTAACTATCCTCTATCTGTTAGTATCCTAGGTTTTCCTATCTTGATATTTATCATAGTAGGAACAACAAATGCCGTGAACTTAACAGACGGCCTAGATGGACTTGCTACAAGCGTATCACTTCCAGTCTTTATCACCTTGTTTTTGATAAGCACAAAAGACTCATCAAGAATATTTTCTATGATAATGTTTGGAGTACTTTTAGGATTTTTGTTATTTAACTCAAATCCAGCATCAGTATTCATGGGTGATACAGGATCTATGGCAATTGGTGGGGCAGTTGTGGCTCTTGCTATTATTGAAAGAATTCCAATCTACCTAGTGATATTTGGTGGAGTTTATGTGATGGAAACTTTATCAGTAATGATTCAAGTTTTCTCATATAGGCACAGAAACAAGAAAAGAGTATTTTTGATGACTCCAATCCACCATCACTTTGAGTTAAAAGGATACAAGGAGCCAAAAATTGTAAGTGGCTTTACAATAGTTAGTGTTTTATTATGTTTAATAACTTTGGTGGCAATTTTATGAGAAAAGTTTTAGTATACGGACTTGGTGTCAGTGGTATATCCACAGTTAAATGCTTAGCTGAAATGGACTATCAAGTTTATACTTATGATAAAAATAAAATAGAGATTGAACAATTGGAGGGCTATGAGTATAGCCCTATTTCTGATTCAAAAATCATGGATATTGACTATGATTTTGTAGTGAAATCTCCAGGAATCAAGCCTAGTGACGATTTATTGGTAAGATTGGCCCAGAAATATGAAATTATATCAGATATAGAATTATCTTATAGGCTTTTTCCTGATAAGAAATTTTTAGCTATTACTGGGACCAATGGTAAGACTTCTACAACTTCTATGATTAGTCATATATTAAATGAAAATGGAATTAGAGCCATATCTGTAGGTAATATTGGCGAGGGTATTTTGTGGAAGATGAAAAATAATGATGCTGTTTTTGTTGAAGAATTATCATCTTTTCAATTAAAAGACACATATTCATACCACCCTCACATAGGAGCTATACTAAATATCAGCCCAGATCATATAGACTGGCATGGTTCTTATGAAGATTATATAAATTCCAAATTTAATATTGCAATAAACCAAGATGCCAATGATTATTTGATCATCAACCATGATGATGAGATTTTAGCTAAGAACAAGGATAAGTTTAAGGCCAATATCTACGAATTTTCTAGCAAGACAAAGCTAGCAAAGGGTCTGTACTTAGAAAATGACAAGATAATATTTAATGAAGATGAGAAATCAGTTGAAGTCTTAGATGTCAAAGATTTAAAGATAATTGGAAACCATAATTATGAAAATTTGATGGCAGCTATCCTTGAAACTTACCTATTTGGACTAGGTTTTGACCAAATAGCAAAAGCAAGCAAGACCTTCGTTTCTATAGAACACCGCCTAGAATTTGTAGATGAAGTTAGTGGTGTTAAGATATATAATGATTCTAAGGGGACTAATGTCGATAGTTCTATAAAGGCAATAAATAGCTTCACAGATCCTATAATTATAATAGCTGGCGGCTATGACAAGAAAATTGACTATAGTGACTATGTAAAAGCCTTTACAAAAAATGGCAAAGAAATGATTATTCTTGGCGAAACTAAGGAAATTCTAAAAGATTTGTGCCAAAAATATTCTGTTAAATATAAAGTAGTTGATGATATGGACCAGGCTGTAAGATATGCTGTAAGCATAGCAGAAAGATCTGATATCATCTTGCTATCACCAGCTAGTGCAAGCTGGGACATGTACGATTCCTACCAAACTAGGGGTATAGACTTTAAAGAAAAGATTGATAAGTACAAAGGAAATATTAAATGAGAGTAATAATGTCAGGTGGTGGAACAGGTGGACATATATATCCAGCCATAGCCATCGCCCAAAAATTACAAGCTAATATTGAAAACTGTGAGATTCTTTATGTTGGTATAAAAGGTGGTCCAGAAGAGGCTATAGCAAAAAAATATGGCTACGATTTTAAGCCTATTGATGGTATGGGCTTACCTAGAAAGATTAACAAAAGATTTTTCAAATCCTTATCCAAAAATATGAAGGGATTTAAGGCTGCACGAAAAATAGTCAAAGAATTTAAGCCGGATATAGCTATTGGAACTGGTGGCTATGTCTGCGGGCCTATTATATATAAGGCATCTAAGGCTAATGTTCCTACTATTATCCACGAATCAAATTCATATCCAGGAGTAACATCCAAATTCCTATCAAAAAGAGTAGATTACCTATGTATATCTTATCCGCAAGCCAAAAGACACTTAAAATACAAGGATAATATTGTCGTGACAGGCAATCCTGTTAGGACAAACTTCAAGGAAACTTTTACTGACGAGGACTTAGCAAAGCTTGGCATCAAGAAAGATAGACCTGTAGTGTTTTCCTTTGGTGGATCAAACGGTTCATACGCCCTAAATAAGGCAGTAATAGAACTTTCAAAGATTTTAAAGGATGAATTTTATCTACTTCATCAAACAGGTAGACGCAACTATGATAAATTTAACGAAGAAGTCACTGATAATCCTTATATTAAGGCTTTTTCCTACATTGATAATATAGACTTATTTTACGCAGTAAGTGATTTGGTAATAGCATCAAGTGGGGCCATGAGTCTTGCTGAAATATCTGCAGTCAAGAAACCGTCTATTTTGATACCTAAAGCTTATACCACAGAAAATCACCAACAATATAATGCACAAACTTATGTAGACAATGGTGCAGCCCTTATGATCTTAGAAAAAAATCTTGATGGTAAAATATTATATGATGATATTGTTTCAATAATAGATGACAAAAACAAACTAGAAGCTATGGGCAAGGCTGCAGGATCTCTTGCAGATGAGGATGCTAGTGATAAGATTCTAGACTTAGTATTGGAATTAGTTGGTAAAGATGCAAAATAATAATGACAACAGATATTTAAAAAAAGATGGAAAAACCATAAAGAAAACTTACGTGGCCAAGAAAAATAATTGGAACTTTGAAAAGGAGAAGAAGTTATTTTCTAAGCCCTTTGTATTTTTTCTCATCATATTATTTCTATTAACTGTTCTCTACAGCTTATATAGCCATACTTTTATGCAAATATCTGATATATACATAAGCGGCAATAAAAATATAAGTGATGAACAAATTATAAGCCAGATGGCAAATCCTATTGGAGAAAATATATTGACTTATAATATAGCTGACAGTGAAGAAAGGATTAGTTCTATTGACACTGTTGATGGGGTAGAAATCAAGAAGGTTTTTCCAAATCTTTTATCCATAGAAGTAGACGAAAGCTATCCGCTCTTTTACCAGGAAGAAAAAGATAAGACTTATTATATAGACAACAAGGCTAAGATTGTAGAAAATAGCCAAGAAAATAATGATGTACTCATTAAAATAAGGGGAGCAAAGCTTAGAAATATAACAGGCGAAAACTTTACTAGCTCGGAAGCTTCACTCAATTTTGTAAAGGCAATCCAGGAATTTTCCTACATTGATAAGGTAAAAGAAATAGATTTGGAAAATAAGGCAGAAATTGGTATAATGTTAAATGATATAGATGTAAAATTCGGTGATTTGAACAATATTAGTGATAAGTTAAAATTACTAGATAAAATCCTAAATGATATAGATCAAAAGGGAGTTCTTGCTGTTCAAATAGACCTAGATAATGGCAAGAATCCTAGAGTAAAAGTGGACGATCAATCATTTAGTGAAGATCTAAATTATTAAAAATTAGAGATGACGGGGGAAACAATGGCAAACATTAATATGGAAATGGACAATAGCGCATTAGCAAAGATAAAGGTCATCGGTGTAGGTGGCGGTGGAAACAACGCTATCAGCCGAATGAGAGACAATGGACTATCAGGTGTAGAATTTGTAGCAGTAAATACAGACTTGCAAACTCTACAAGAATCAAATGCAGATATTCGCCTACAAATTGGTGAAAAATTAACACGTGGACTTGGTGCTGGAGCTAATCCAGAAGTTGGAGAAAAAGCTGCTGAAGAAAGCAAAAATGATATCACAGAATCTCTAAAGGGTTCTGATATGGTATTTATCACTGCTGGAATGGGTGGTGGTACTGGTACAGGTGCTGCTCCAATTGTAGCAAATGTTGCAAAGGATTTGGGAATACTAACTGTAGGTGTTGTTACAAAACCATTCACATTCGAAGGTAGAAAAAGACAATCACAAGCAGAAGCAGGTGTAGAAAGACTTAAAGAAAATGTTGATACACTTATTACAATTCCAAATGATAGACTTCTTCAAATAGTAGAAAAAAGAACATCAATGGTAGATGCATTTAAACTTGCTGACCAAGTTTTGATGGATGCAGTTTCAGGTATTTCTGAACTAATAGCAGTACCAAATGTAATCAACTTGGACTTTGCTGACGTTGAATCTATCATGAGCGACCAAGGTATAGCACACATGGGTATTGGTCGTGCATCTGGTGAAAACAGAGCAGTTGATGCTGCAAAAGCTGCTATCAATTCTCCACTTCTAGAAACTTCTATTGAAGGTGCAAAGGCAGTCTTATTAAATGTTACTGCTGCTGAAGTTGGTTTGATGGAAGCAAACGAAGCTGCAGAATTAATTCGCGATAATATCGATTCTGATGCAAATATCATCTTTGGTGTTGGTAGTGATGAATCTCTTGGTGAAGACATCAAGATTACTGTAATAGCAACAGGTTTTGATAACCAAGCTAAACGTCGCGATGACCTTAACCCACACAGAAGTCAAAGAAGCGAATACGAATCAGCTCCAAGAAATCAAAGAGCACATCAAGAAACAAAGGCTAAGAAAAATCCATTTGACGATATAGATTTACCAGACTTCTTAAAGTAATATGAAATGCCCTTATTGTCATTCAAATAATACAAGAGTTCTTGATTCAAGAGCCACCGAAGATGACACAGCTATCAGACGTAGAAGGCTTTGCGAAGATTGTGATAAAAGATTTTCAACCTATGAAAGGTATGAAGATAATACCATTATGGTTATAAAAAAAGATGAAACAAGAGAGTCTTTTAATCCATCTAAGATTATATCAGGGGTTGTGAAAAGCTGCCAAAAAAGACCGGTTTCCATGGATCAGATAGAAGAAGTTGCCAAAAATGTTGAAGTAAAGATTAACCATACAGGTAAAAAGGAAGTTACTTCAACCTATATTGGTGAACTTGTAATGGATGAGCTTAAAAATCTTGATCCAGTTGCATATGTACGCTTTGCCTCAGTTTACAGAGAATTTAAAGATGTCGATTCATTTTATGATGAAATACTTAATTTAAAAGATTAAAGATGCTAGTGAAAGGCTTAGGCTATAATCTAGCTTCTTTTTTTATAGGAAGGCTTTTATGGATTTATTTGAATTAAATAGGCAAAATGAATTAGAAAAATCTGCTCCACTTGCTGAT
>CABTWT010000023.1 GCA_902488555.1 uncultured Anaerococcus sp. | reverse complement strand
AGTTCATAGAGATCAGAAGTATCTATGCGCTCATCTTCTGGAAAGGCAGAAAAATATAAATTTTCAAAAAATTCTTTATTCTTTTGACTGGGTGTATTTATTAAGTCCATGAAACCACCCATTAAAATTTATATGATTTAATAAAGTCAATATCTTCTTCAGTCAAGGCATATTTGTTCTGGTCAGTGATTACTTCTGGTCCATCTTCGTGAATTATTAGTTGATGTTCAAATTGACAAACATTTGAACCGTCGCGAGTCTTGGCAACCCATCCATTGTCCTCTAGTTCCATTGGCCAATTTCCACTAGCTATCATAGGTTCTATAGTAAAGACCATGCCAGCTTGGATACGTGGTCCTCTGTGAGCCTTGCCATAATGAGGCACTTGTGGGTCTTCGTGCATTTCTTTGCCGATACCATGGCCTATAAAATCACGTATAACTGAAAAATCATTTTCTACTTCACAGTATTCTTGGATAGCATGGCCAATATCACCTATCCTATTGCCAACAACAGCTGCCTTTACCCCACGGTTTAGAGCTTCTAGTGTCACATCCATTAGTTTTTGATCTCTGTCAGCCAAATCTCCAACTTTGTAGGACCAGCAAGAATCAGCAAGTCCTCCATCAAGGTCAACTACATTGTCAATTGAAACTATATCCCCTTCTTTTAAGACATAATCGCTTGGAAAACCGTGACAGATCTCATCATTTACTGATATGCAAAGAGTATATGGAAAGCCACTGTAACCAAGTTGAGCTGGTATTGCTTTTTTGTGGTCAACTATAAATTTGTTGGCAAAGTCATCTAGGGACTTTGTAGTCATTCCTGGCCTTATAACTTCTCTAAGTGCTAGATGAGTTTGGCATAGAATCTCTGCGGCCTTTCTCATCTTTTCAAAATCTTTATCTGTATATAATCTTATCATTCTAACCTCTCAATAAAATAAAGCGACCGAGGCCGCTTAATCTTACATTTTCTTTGTAGCAATATAAGTGTACTTCTCGGATCCAATCTTTGGATTTATATCCCAGCCACTTGTCATTGCTAAAGATTTACCAAGTTCATCAATATAATACATTATTATACCTGCATCTATTAAATTTACATCTCCTTGGTAGTCTTCTATATATATATTTATCTCATCATCTACTATTACAAATCTCCACTCTTGCTTGTTTTGAGCTGATGGAGCAAATTTGGCATAGTCAAATATATCGTTTAGGCCCCTTTGTTCTAGGTCTTCATCTGTAGCTGGTGAGTCAAAGTCATCTAAGAAAACTAAATCTTCTGTAGCAATTCTGTCATCATACTTATGATTACGGACTTCATCACTAAGTGGATAACCGATAGCTAGCAATATGTTAATCTTTCCTTCTGAATAATTGAAGGCTGATTGTTTTACTGTATCTTCTACTCCATCAAGTGTTATCCAGCAATTGCCCAAGCCTATTTCATTTAGTTTAGTAATAATTTCTTCAAGACCATAGGCTCCCTTAACAAGTGTAGATGGGTCATTGTTTTTTGCATCAAGAGCTATATAAGCAGGTGCTTTGATCATTACTCCACTATAACCAGCTACCCCATTAAGAGCATTGTAAACTGAATCTCCATCAGTATTTAATAAGAAGCTTAGACTTTCTTTGCCTAGTTTTTCTGCTTCTTCATCTACTATGGCATATACTTTTTTTAATGTTCCTTCATCCAATTTTGTATCTTTATAATCTCTAGTTGAAGTTCTAGATTTTAGAAAATTTGTTGTTAGCATTTTATCCCCCATATATGTATTTAATATTATTTTACCATATTTCTATAAATTTTTATATGGTATGATAAAGATATGATACTTACAGACAAACAAATACTAGCAAAAAATCATAAAAATGGCCCTTGTATGGTCCTAGCAGTACCTGGAGCAGGAAAGACAACCATGCTATTAGAGCGAATTGATGAACTTTCCAAAGAAATTAACCCAGAAAAAATCCTTTCTCTTACTTTTTCCAGAACCCAGGCTATGGATATGAAAAAAAGATTTGAAAGAAAAGAATCCATAGACTATAAAACAAACTTTATGACAATTCACGCTTTCTGTTATCTAGTTATAAGAAATTATTATAAAAAATCTAATCGTAAACTAAAAATTTTGGAAAGTGATGATAGCTACAACAAGTACAATCTCATACAAAAAATATATTTTGACATAAATAATCGTCCTATGAGCAATGAAGACCTAAAAAATTTTTTTTCTACTGTGGGTTATATGAGAAATTCCCTTTCGGATATTTCTTATCTTGAAAAATCTGATATTAAAAATATAGAAAAGATTTATAGGATATATGAAAATTTCAAAAAAGAAAATTTTTACATAGACTTTGACGATATGCAAACCTTAGCTTACAGACTCCTATCCGAGGATCATCGCTTATTGATCTCTGTTAAAAACAAATACAAGTACATACAACTAGACGAGGGCCAAGATACTTCTCTCTTGCAATTTAAAATCCTTGAAAAAATAGTCTACCCAGAAAATAATCTCATGCTAGTAGCTGATGATGACCAGTCTATATACGGATTCAGAGCTGCAAATCCTGAGTATCTATTAAATTTCACAAATATTTTTAAAGATGCAAAAATTATTACAATGAATGAAAATCATAGGTCTTCTACTCAAATAGTAAATGTGAGCGATAGCTTTATAAAGCTTAATAAAAATAGGTATGAAAAAGATATATTTACCAAAAACCCTCCAAAAAACAAGGTAAATCTAGTCTGTAGAAAAGATTCTTATGATGCCTACAAATATATAATAAATCATATAGAAGTTGGCAAAACAAATGCTATTTTATATAGGAACAATATTTCTTCCCTAAATCTTGTGAGTTTTCTCATGGAAGATAAGATCAAATTTGCTATAAATAGTGGATCTTATGATTTTTTTGACTCAATAGTGATCAAAGATATGGAAAAAATAATTTATTTTTCAGAAAATCCGAACGACGTCGAAGTTTTTTCTGATATTTATTACAAAATCAAAACTTACTTAACAAAAGAAGAAGTGAGGAAACTGGAATATAAGCCTATCAATTCTAGTATATTTGATTATCTATATGAAATAGTAGATGATGAAAAAGTCTACAATCTCATGGATAAAGAAAAGCAAATAAAACACATAAGAAAACTTACTATAGACCGCAAGATCTCATATATTTATTCCTATATGGGCTATAAGGATTATATAAAAATGTTCTCTTCTAAGTACAACGAAGTAATTTTTAATAAAGACTTATACCTTGAAAGTATTATTAATTTTACTAAGGGGTTAAGAACTATTGATGAATTTTATGATAGAGTTCAGACCTACAAGAATTATGTCAATAGAAACAAAAATTCTAATCTAATTCTTTCAACCATCCACAAGTCCAAGGGCTTAGAGTACGACAATGTTTTTGTAGTAGACCTTGTAAGAAATGAATTTCCTATGATAGTTGATCAAGATGATAAGGCAAACGAACTTGAAGAAGAACGCAGAATCTTTTATGTAGCTATGACTAGGGCCAGGGAAAATCTCCACCTAATAAGCCTCAAAAAGCGCTTTGGAATCAAGGTTAAGCCTTCTCCTTTCTACCTAGATATTAAAAATCAATAGGTTGGGTAAGTATATAAAGACCTGATTTAAGAAACAAAGGAGATAAATATGAAAAAAATAGCAGTACTAATTGAAAAAAATTTTGAAGAAAGTGAATTGCTTTATCCATACCATAGATTTAGAGAAGATTTTGAAGTTGACCTAGTGGGCACTGATAAAGATACGGAATATGTCGGCAAATCTGGTGGATTAAAAGTAAAATCTGACTTGGCAAGTAAAGATGTAAAAGCTAGTGACTACGATGGTGTCTACATCCCAGGTGGTTATTCTCCAGATGCTATGAGAAAATGTGAAGCCACAGTAAAATTTGTAAAAGATATGCATGAGGCAGGTAAACTTGTTGGAGCTGTTTGTCATGGTCCATGGGTCCTAGTAGAGGCAGACATCTTAAAAGGAGTAAAAGCAACATCAGTTAAAACTATCAGTACAGATCTGAAAAATGCTGGCGCAAACTGGGTTGATGAAGAAACTGTAGTCGACCAAAATATCATAACATCAAGAACACCAAAAGACTTGCCAGTTCAAATCAAAACTTTTGTTGGAGAGCTTTGTAAATAATTAGTAAGTCAAAAGCCCTAAATGGGGCTTTTTTACTTGTCTATTTCTCTTTCAAAAATTATTTCATAAAAATTGTTCATAAAAGCAGCAGCTTTTTCTTTTGGTACAACTAGTACCTGTACCAATCTCCATCCATCTTTGGCGTAAGATTTTACTATCTCTTCCACTTCTTCAATATTATTAGACTGTGTTTCTCTAAAACCGTTAGTAATCTGAACTTTTTCAAATTTGTATTCAAACATAAGGCCCCCTTGTAAATTATTTGGTATAATTATATCATGAAGAGAAATTATTTTATAGACAAATTTCGTGGATTTACCATTGTATCTATGGTATTATTCCACCTTATGTATAACATCAACTACTACTGGCAAGTTTCTTGGTATGACGGGACCCTTATAAATAAGATTTGGCAGCTATCAATAGCCACATCTTTTTTTACTATTTCTGGCCTTACATCCAATTTTTTAAATCCAAGCAAAAATATCAAAAGAGGAATTATTACATCACTCATTGGCTTTGCCATAAGCCTTGTAACCTACCTTTTTGCTCCAGAACAGTTAATAATCTGGGGAGTTTTAAACGGACTTGGGGCTTGTATGATAATAACAGGACTTTTGCAAAAATATATTAAGATAAATGATAAGTTATTTTTTGTATTTTTCTTATTATTTATCATAACTTACAATGTACCAAGAGGGTCCTTGTATGGTATTTTCAAAAATTTATATGACAAGAACCTATTTGTCCTAGGTTTTCCTGGAGAAACTTTTACTTCTAGTGATTACTTTCCTATAATTCCATGGATTTTTATATTTGTTGGAGGATATTTACTAGGAAATTTTGTAAAAATCAAAGACAAATCTTCAAAATCTAATGACTCATTATTAGCAAAAATCGGCCGTCATTCTATGGAAATTTACCTGGCTCATCAGATAATTTTGTATCCCCTTGTCACACTTATCTATAATTTGGCACAAAAATAAGGCTTAAGAAAATGCTTAAGCCTTATTTTACATTTATTGTATAATGTTCTGCTATTTCTGGGTTGATATTTAAAATATCTTCTACCGCTTTTTTACTTTGTTCATCAGCTTCATCCAACAAGCCCTTGTCAATAGCTTCTTTTTCTACCTTTGCTTCTTCTTCTTTTCTAAAATTAGAATAATCTTCTAGCTCTAAGGGATTAAAAATTGAATTCTTCTCATCGTAGAACATTACAGACTTCTCGTCAATATCGTGACTTAAAATCTTGGATTTTGGCAAAGTGACGCTAACTATTTTATCTCCATTGTTAACATCTACCTTTACCTTGTCTAGGTCCACACCAGCGTGAATTACGCCCGAGTAAGTATACAAAAATCTTTTTGTTGTAAATGGTAATTTGAAACCTTGAAACTCTTGGCTATTTTCAAAAGACGCAATATTTTTGTAGTGGTATTTGAGTGTAGTTAGCTCCTTGGCTTCTTTGATCGAAGATTCCACTGTCTCCGAACTAATTATTGTTTCTTCCTTTGGAACAAAGTTGTTTTTGACATAGATGCTGCCGCCTATCAAAATAATAGCTATTATTAAGCTAGAAATCAGACCCTGTTTGAGTCCTCTTTTTTCTTTTTTATTCATTTATCATCATTCCTTTTCTCATATTTCAAATATAATATACTATATTTTTCAAGAAATCAAATTTTATTTTATTAATTCTTAAATCTAGCTTTCGCATAATTTATAGATATACCTCTATCTCTCCATCTTCTTTCGTATTCTGTCACAATAGAATCTTCTTCTGCTAGATCATAGTCATATTCTAATATTTCCATATCAAAATCTTCAAAATATTTTAATGAATCGTCAAAAAATGGCCTATCATCTGTTTTTTGTTCGACAATACCACAAGGAATCATAATCTTCTTATATATCTCTAAAAATCTAGGATGACTTAATCTTCTCTTGTGGTGCCTATTCTTTGGCCAAGGAGTAGAAAAATTTATATAAATACGGTCAATCTCACCGTCTGCAAAGGCTTCTTCCAAGTCTTCAGCATAGTCAATGAGACCAATAACATTTGTTAGCCCCTCTTCTTCGATTTTTCTACTAGCAATTACAAAAGCATTTGTATTCATTTCCAAGGCTATAAAGTTGATGTCTGGATTTCTTTTTGCCATTTCTATGATAAAATCTCCCTTACCAGCTCCTATTTCAAGGTATATAGGATTGTCATTGGCAAAAACACTAGCCCATTTTCCCCTCATATCTTTGGGGTAAAAATATATCTTATCATTTTCCTTCATCTCAGGAATTGCATTTGGTTTAAATCTCAATCTCATAAAATTCTCCTTAAAAAAACTGGCAATTTTACTCGCCAGTAGTCTTACTTATCTTACTATTTTTCTTTGATTTATCAATGATTATTCCTATTGCAAAGCCTATAGCTGCTGGTATTATCCATGCAAATCCTAGGTCAAAGCCAGGAAGGAAATTTTCTGGAAACTTTAGGATATTTACAACCAAATCGGATTTTGCAAATGGGCTTGCCTTTAACAAGTCAAAAATTGCCGCAAAGGTTGTAAATCCTATTGTCCATTTGTAAATTGTCTCATTTTTACCTATTTTTACTGATAGCATTGATAAAATTATCAAAACTATGGATAGCGGATACAAAAATAGCAAGACAGGTAATGATAAGCTTATTATCGTTTCAAGGCCAAGATTTGCAATAGCAAATGAGATTATTGCAAATATATAGCAGTACTTTTCATAAGATATATCAAAACTTAGGATTTCGCTAAACATTTCTGAACACGCTGATATTAGCCCTATTGATGTCTTAAGACAAGCAACTATAACAATCAAGGAAAGTAGGATATGGCCTATATCTCCCAGATAGTGCTTGCTTATCTCAGCTAGGATAATGGCTCCATTTGCTACCGGCTCCATAATATTAGTTGAGCCTGCTCCAAGCATGGCCAATGATACATAAACTAGGCTCATGGCTAACAAGCATATAAGTCCTGATTTTAGAGTTTGCTTGGCTATATTTTGTGGATCTTTTAGTCCAAAAGACTTGATAGCTCCTATAATTATAACAGCAAAAGCCAGAGAAGCTGGAGCATCTAAGGTATTGTAACCATCAATAACTCCCTTTAAAAAAGGTGCGCTTACGTAATTATCAGTTGGACTAATTGCACCAATTTCTCCCATCGGTTTAAAGATGCCTAATAACACTAGCACCCCTAACAATATGAGAAAAATAGGCGTCAAATATTTTCCAATTGTATCAATAAGTTTTCCCTTATTTAAGGCGAAATGCAAGGCTAGGGCAAAAAATACCAATGAAAATATAAATAATCCCAAGCTTTCCTTTATGGGAAATGATGCAAATGATACTTCATAGGAAACTGTGGATGTACGTGGAATTGCAAATCCTGGTCCTATGGTTAAATATAGCAATATTGTAAAAAAATATGCAAATTTTTTGCCTGCCGGGCTGGCTATATCAAAAAGTGACTGGCTATCAGACATAGCTGCAGCCACAACTCCAAGTATAGGAAGCCCAACACCAGATAATAAAAATCCTAAAGTAACAGGTCCTATATTATAACCAGCATCTTGTCCCATTTTTAGTGGGAATATCAAGTTCCCTGCCCCAAAGAATAGTCCAAATAAAAGTGATCCTACAAGTAGGGTTTGTTTAAAATTTAAAGTCTTTTTCATAGTATCCTTCTTTCATAATGAATAATTATATCATAAAATGAATTATAATACCATGTATAGACTATAAAAATTTTTCTATTAATCTAGCTAGCTGATCAAAAGTTTCAACTTCCAATCTAGTAAAGCGATTTTTGCTTGGGCTATCTAAGTCTAGGACTCCATATACTTTGCCATCTCTAAATAAGGGTATGACAAGCTCGCTTTCTGATGCACTATCACAAGCTATGTGGTCGGCAAATTCGTGGACATCATCTACTTTTGTGATTTTCTTATTATTAAAGGCCTTGGCACATACTCCCTTATCTAAGCTTAACCTGGTGCAAGCAGGCAATCCTTGAAAGGGCCCTAAGACCAATTCCCCATCTTTTAGCAAATAAAATCCTGCCCAGTTGAGCTCCCTGGTACAAGACATTATAAAGGCAGAAATATTGCTCATAAGTGCCAGTGTATCTTTTTCATCGTCTACTTGTATTTTGACAAAATTTAAAAGCTCGACCATGCGAGCTTTATCATCCATTTTATCCATACCTCTAAGAGTATAAGCCATCTCATCTCCTACAAGGTCTCGATGTATTTTTTTACATCAGGGCCTACATAAATTTCCCCATCATCTGTAAATAAAATAGGTCTTTTCACAAGCATTCCGTCTTTAGAAAGAAGTTCGTAAGCCTGGTCATTTGTAAGGTTTGGCAATTTATCTTTTATATTTTCTTCCCTGTAGATTTTGCCAGAAGTATTGAAAAATCTCTTGATTGGAAGGCCAGTCTTTTCGTGCCATTCTTTTAGTTCAGCTGCTGTTGGATTATCTTCCTTGATATCCCTATATTCATAGGAAATATTCTTTTCTTCTAGCATTTTTTCAACACCCTTGCAGGTTGTACATCTCTTATAACAAATTAATTTCATAATTTCCTCCTCGTATATTATTACCCTTATCTAAGTTCTATTATTGCTATGACAAATAAATACTATTTTGAGCAAATATATGCTCATTTTACTAAAACTTATAAATGATATTCTTTTTCCCTATGCCAAACTGGCTCTTCTATTCCTTGGTCAATTTGTCTTTGATAGTCATTTAATACCATTCTCACATCTTTAAATAATAGAAAGAGGCATACTACGTTTATTATTACAACTAAACCAACAAATACGTCTATGAATCCCCAAACAACTTCTAGGTCCATTTGAGTTGCTACTATAAACATGACAAATGCGATAATCCTATAAATCCATAAAGGAATCTTGTATTTATCCTTAAAAATTAAAATAATATTAGACTCACCATAAAACAAGTCTGCTATAAGGGTAGTAAAGCCAAACATAAGCATAGCAAAAAATACTAGCCATCTACCTGGCGTGCCCATCAATGATTGGAAGGCATCTTGGACTAGAGTTATTCCTGCATTGCCATTTGCTGGATCGCCAACAACGCCTGTCAAAAGCAAGGCAAAAGCTGAAAGTGAACAGATTATAATAGTTGTTACAAAAGTACCAAACATACCAAGAAATCCTTGCTCCGCTGGATGTTTAACATCAGCTGCCGCATGCATTATTCCTGCTATACCATTGCCCGCATCATTAGAAAATAGACCACGAGCAACCCCGTGTCTGAAGGCATCCATAACAGTATGTCCTACTATACCACCTACAGCTGCTTGAGCAGAAAATGCACTCTTAAATATTAGAGCTAAGACAGCGGGGAATTGTTTAATATTTAGGATTACTATTATTAAAACAACTAGAACATAGGCTCCTGCCATTATTGGAACAACCTTAGATGAGAAATCAGTAAGCCTTTTTACGCCACCTATTGTAATAATTGCTGCTGCAATAGCAACTATAATTCCAGGGATAATTGGGTTAGCATCTACAACTCCCCCAAAAGCTTGGCTTATAGAATTTGATTGCATAAAAGCAATACACAGACCAACTCCCAAGATGTAAAAGAAAGCTGTAATTACTGCAAAAATTCTTGAATGCAAACCATTTTGCACATAATATGCAGGGCCTCCCCTATATGTACCATCATCTAGTTTAACTCTATATAATTGACCTAAAACTGTCTCTGAAAAGGTTATAACCATTCCTAATAGGGCGGTAATCCACATCCAAAAAATAGCTCCTGGTCCTCCAAAGGCTAAGGCAGATGCCACTCCTACTAGCGATCCTGTACCAACTTGACCGCCGACAGCTGTAGCAAGAGCTGCAAAACCACTAACCCCATCGCTACTTTTGAAGTTCTTCTTCAATACTTTCTTGATTTGTCTAGAATATTTAAACTGTGGAAATCCAAGTCTAACCGAGTAATAAAGACCTACAGCTAGTAGTACATAACCAATAACATTGGACCACAGAAAATCCGCTGCATCTAATAAATATTGCATATAACCTCCTTGCATACGTATTCATTACTATTTATTATATTTAAACAATACTAATACTTCAACGTAGATATTAAACAAGCTAAGATAAATCATATTATCAAATCTAATGCTAATATCTTATAAGTTAAATATTGGGGTATCTATTATAAAGAACATATGCATTTCATTTAAGAAATTAAGGAGTTAAAATGAAATTTATTTTTAATGTTAGTAAAAACAATTTAGTAAAATTTGTCTTTGAGAATGAATCTAACAATCCATTTTTTGATGGATCAAAGGGTTCAGTTTTACCTCTCGTTGGAGAAGAAACAATTCTTTTAGGTCTTGGTGATAAAGACAAATTTTGCAAAGAAAAATTCAAAGAAGCAGTTTATAAATTAGGAAGATTTTTGGCAGATAAGGATATCAATGAGATTTCTTTTGAAAAATCTGACCTAGATCTAGACGAAAAAGATTACGTCCTTGGACTTGTAGAAGCTTTGCAAGTTTCAACATATAATTTTGATTACTATAAGAGCCAAAAGTGCGATAATAATCTTGAAAGCGTAAATCTACCAGTCGGTTTAAAATCATACGAAAATGATGTCAAGGAACTTTTGGACACACTATGCGGTCAATTCTTGGCTCGTGATCTCATTAACCTACGTTCAAATGACATCTATCCAGAAACACTAGCAAAATATGCCAACGATGAACTTAGCGATCTTGGTGTTGATGTAAAAATTTATGAAGAAGAGCAAATCCGTGATATGGGTCTTACAGCTTATCTTGAAGTTGCCAAAGGCTCCACTAACAAGCCTCGTTTCATAGTAATGGAGTACTTACACGGTGATAATGAACCACTAGTATATGTAGGAAAAGGTCTTACCTACGACTCAGGTGGATACTCTATCAAAACTAGCGAGGGAATGAAAACTATGAACTCAGATATGGGTGGATCTGCCACTGTTATCGGTGCTATGAAAGCTATAGCGAAAAACAAGCTAAAGGTAAATGTAGTTGCCCTAGTTGCAGCCTGCGAAAATAGCATTTCTGGAGGAGCTTACAAACCTGGTGATGTTATAAAGGCAAGAAATGGCATGACAATAGAAGTAGACAATACTGATGCAGAAGGTCGTATCACCCTTGCTGATGCAGTAAATTATGGTGCAACCGAATACAAACCAGAACTTATTGTAGACCTTGCAACCCTTACTGGAGCAGTTCTAGTAGCCCTTGGAGAAACCTACACAGGTGCTGTTACCAACAACCAAGAAGCTTTTGAAAAAGTTATGAAAGCTTCAAAAGAATCTGACGAAAAGATTTGGCAACTTCCAAATGATGACTTTTTAAGGACATACAACGATTCGAAAGTCGCTGATATCAAAAACTCTGGTGGTAGATACGGTGGTTCAATCACAGCTGGTCAATTCGTAGGAGCCTTTGTTGAAGACTATCCATGGGTTCATCTAGACATAGCAGGAACAGCCTACCTATCAAAATCTCAAGGATTAAACGAAGTTGGTGGTACAGGAGTCCACGTCAAAACTCTTTACAATCTAGCAAAATCATATAGTAAATAATTAATTAAGCTGCCAACTAAATTTGGTAGCTTTTTTAATCTTCTAACATGATAACATATCCTAAAACTAATCTGTCGTACAAGATCCTTGAGATTAGCCAAAGGATTTGCATGTTATATAGTCATAAAAATGGGCAAAGAAAAAGTGGAGAGACTCTCCACTTTTTTAAAATGAACCATTATTCATCTTCTTTTTTCTTTTTAGTAGCTAATAATCCAGCGCTTGCTGCTGCTAGTATACTTGCTATGCTAAATGATCCTGTGATACCAGTTTTTACGTTCTTACCAGCTTTTGAACTTGAATCCTTTTGAGTTTGTTGATTATTCAAAGTTTTTGTTTCTATTGTTTTATTATTTTCAGATTTTTTGCCCGGATTAGAAACTATATTGTTACTACCATTATAGTTTGGTTTCTCTGGATCTTTTGGATTCTCTGTTCCCGGTGTATTTGGCTTACCTGGTTCATTTGGTTTTTCTTCGCCTGGCTTGCTTGGTTCTTCCGGTTTTTCCTCGCCTGGTTTGCCTGGTTCTTCCGGTTTTTCTTCGCCTGGCTTTTCTGGGTCCTTTGGATCGTCTTCACCCGGTTTACCTGGTTCTTCTGGTTTGCCTGGTTTTTCTGGCTTACCTGGTTCTTCTGGTTTTGTTGGATCTGTCGGATCTTCTTCACCTGGAGCACCTGGTTTGTTTGGCTTGCCTGGCTCTATAGGCTCTTCTGGAGTTTCTCCAGGAGTACCTGGTTTTTCTGGATCCTTTGGATCGTCCTCACCTGGCTTTTCTGGATCCTTTGGATCGTCTTCGCCTGGTTTTTCTGGTTTCTCTGGATCTTTGTCACCTGGTTTACCTGGTTCTTCTGGATCTTTGTCACCTGGTTTTTCTGGTTTCTCTGGATCTTTGTCACCTGGTTTTTCTGGTTTCTCTGGATCCTTGTCACCTGGTTTTTCTGGTTTCTCTGGATCCTTGTCACCTGGTTTTTCTGGTTTCTCTGGATCTTTGTCACCTGGTTTACCTGGTTCTTCTGGGTCCTTGTCACCTGGTTTACCTGGTTCTTCTGGGTCCTTGTCACCTGGTTTACCTGGTTCTTCTGGGTCCTTGTCACCTGGTTTACCTGGTTCTTCTGGGTCCTT
>CABTWT010000022.1 GCA_902488555.1 uncultured Anaerococcus sp. | reverse complement strand
GACACACTTTTATATGGTATAGAAGTTAAATTCTACAACTCCGTAGTAGATGTTGACAATAAATTTGAAACGTCACAAAAAGGCCTATATTGCCTAGGAGATGGCTCAGGAGTAACCCATTCCCTATCCCAAGCATCTGCATCTGGAGTAGAGATGGCAAGGATCCTAAATGGAGAAAATTAAGTGAAATATTTTTACGAGCAAATTTCAAAAAAAGATGGGATAGTCCTAAGGGGAGTAGTAAATACTCCGGATGATTTTGATAAAAATAAAAAATATCCAACTGTCATAATGTATCACGGTTTTGGTGGTGATAGGGATGGTAGAACTTGGATGAGGATTCAAAATGCCAAACATTTGACCCAAAGAGGTTATATTGTCGTAAGGTTTGATTTTTCTGGGACTAATGAGTCCGATGGAGACTTCTATGATATGACTGTAACAAGAGAGCTATACGAAGCAAATATGATTTATGATTTCACAAAAATGAGGTCATATGTAGATAAGGATAGGATTTATCTCATTGGCCATTCTCTTGGAGGAGTTATATCAACACTAATAGGAGCAAAAATTAATCCAAGAGCCATAGCCCTACTTGCACCAGCAAGTGATATGAACAACATTGACTATCTAAAACTTGCAGTCCAAATTAGGGTAGAAGACGAATATGATAACTTAAGTGAAATAGAGAAGATTAAAAAAATCAAAGACCTTGAAGATTTCGATATAGGTGGAGAGAAGCTTCACAGGAGATTTTGGTTGGACTTCTTTAGATACGATATCTACGAAGCTGCAGAAAAATACAAGGGCAATGTCCTAATACTAAGGGGTAACCAAGATGAGCTTGTTTTTAAAGATTCAAATGAGAAGTTAAACAAAGCTTTCCCTCACTGCCAATACGAAGAAATCGACGGAGCAGATCATTCATTTACCAACTACGACCACAGGCAGATAATATTTAATAAAATGTATGAGTTCTTTGAAGAGAATAAGTAAAACTAGCCACAAAAAATGTGGCTTTTTTAGTGAAATTAAATAAAAGAAGGGTCTATTTTGGGTGAAATATTTGAAATAGCTGTTATAATAATACTATGACTAAATTTATGATTACAACTAGCTTTGGCCTAGAATCTTTGGTTAAATGGCAACTTAGAGATATGGGCTATGAAAATTTTAAGCTTAGTGATGGACAAATCATCTTGGATGCTAATCTAGATGATGTAGGAAAACTTAATATTAATCTTAGAGAAGCTGACAGGGTCTATCTTATCCTTAAGACATTTGAGGCAAAAGATTTTGATCAACTTTTTGAAGGGATAAAAGCCATTAATTGGCCTGATTTTCTAGACAAAGACTCCAATTTTATTGTGGGTGCTAGGACTTATAAGTCAAAACTCTTTTCTGTAAGGACAATCCAATCTATAAGCGAGAAGGCTATAGTTGAATCAATGAAGACTAAGTATAAGATTAGTCACTTTAGCAAATCTTCTCATAGAGTTCAAATAGAAGTTTCTATAAATAAAAATATAGCAAGTATTTTGATTGATACTTCTGGAGAAGGTCTTCACAAGCGTGGATACAGGGAAGATTCTGTAAAGGCGCCTCTTAGGGAAAACCTGGCAGCAGGATTGGTAGACTTATCTTTCTACAATCCCGATAGGTTTTTGTTCGATGGATTTTGTGGATCTGGAACAATACTAATCGAAGCTGCAAGAAGAGCTCGTAACATTGCTCCAGGTATCGATAGGTCCTTTGACTTTGAAAACTTTATTTTTATAGATAAAGATTGCTATAAAAAGGCCAAAAAAGAAGCCCTAGATGCCATAGACTACAATGTAAAACTAAATATCCTTGGTTCAGACATATCTGGCAGGGCAATAAGCCTTGCTAAAAATAATGCAATAAATGCTGGAGTGGGAGAGGATATTTCCTTTATTACAAGAGATATAAAATCTGTGGCCCTAAGGGATGACTATGGGATTTTGATATCAAACCCTCCTTATGGTAAGAGACTTTCTGATTTTGATACAGATGATCTTTATAAGAAGATAAATGATAAGTTTAAGAATTTAGATACTTGGTCCTTGTATTTTATAACAAGTGACGAAAACTTCGATAAAAGCTTTAGCAAAAAGCTTTCTAAGAAGAGAAAATTATATAATGGTGGTCAAAAAGTTGATTTTTATCAATATTTTGGCAAGAAACCAGCAAATAAATAAGTGGAGGAAATCTTGACTGAGAATAAGAAAAATGATGGCAAAAAAATAGGCCTATCAATACTTTTATTTATAGTAGCTATATATTTGATTGTAACAGTTATATTTTCATTTATAGCCCTACCAGGGACATACTTAAACGGTAGGGATATTTCTTATGCATCAAAAAAAGAAGCTTTGGCTACTAGTCCCAAGAATTTTAACCTTGAAATCACAGGTAGAGATGATAGAAATCTTACTATCAAACCAGAAGATATAGATTATCAGGTAGAACTACCTAGCCAAGCAAAAATTGATCAAAATCCTTTTGTATGGCCAGTATCACTAATAACAGGTAGGAAAGAATACTATGATTTTGAATATAGGGTCTTTTATGATGAGAACAAACTTGACAAAATTATAGACGATTCAAAGCTAATGAATGGGATCACAGAACCAGAAGATGCTAAGATTGCCATAGAAAACAATGAATTTGTGGTTAAAAAAGAGATTGAAGGCAATAAAATTGATAAGGCTAAGCTAAAAAAAGAAATTATAGATAGTATAAATACCAAGAACGATCAGATAGCTTTGGACGATAGTTTTTATATAGGACCAAAAGTAAGGTCAGATTCAAAAGAATTGCAAGATATAGTTGCAGATTCTAAAAAAATAAATGATATGTCTATCAAATTTAATTTTAATGGTTTTGACTACAAACTTGAGGGTGCTAGTCTTATAGATTTGATGGACTTCACAGATAAGGGTTATGAACTAAATTACGATAAGGTCTTAGCCTATGTAAGTGATATGGCAGAGGCTACTAATACCTATGGTAAAAGTCGTAATTTCAACGCTACTGGAATAGGACCAATAGTTGTTGGCCCTGGAGTGTATGGTTTTAAACTGGACGTAGATGCTACTATTGATAAGATTTATGAACTTGTCAACCAAAGACAAAGTGGAGATATAGAGCCGGTATATAGCAACCAAGCCTTTACTCGTACTGATAGTGGAGAAGATATAGGCGATACCTATGTTGAACTTGACCTATCTCGTCAGAGAATGTGGTTTTACAAAAATGGTGAGCTAATCGTAGAATCAGATGTTGTTACTGGTATTCCTCATGACGGCTGGGCAAGCAATGTCGGCGTGGGTGCTATCCAATCAAAGGTAAGAGATACGACTCTTAAAGGGCAAAATTTCGATAGGGTAACTGAGTATAATACAAAAGTTAAATATTGGATGCCAACAGGTTGGGACGGGGAAGGGTTCCACGATGCACCTTGGAAGGGAGCCTTTGGTGGACAAATCTACCTATCAAATGGATCTCATGGTTGCTATAACCTACCACCATCAGTTGCTCAGACACTTTTTGACAATGTCGATCCTCTAACACCAGTTGTAGTTTATGAATCAAGTACTAACTATTCACCAGCTATGACTTATTAGGAAATATAATGATAAAAATTGAAAATTTAACCTACATCTATCCATCAAATGAAGAAAATGTGGGGCATAAGGCCATCGATGGACTAAATATTGACATCAACGAGGGTGACTTTGTTGCAATCCTAGGTCACAATGGTTCGGGCAAATCAACTCTTGGTAAACTCATAAATGCCCAGATACTTCCAAGTATTGGGGACATTTGGATAGATGATTTAAATGCAAAAGATGAAAACAGAATATGGGATGTTAGAAAAAAATGTTCTATGGTTTTTCAAAATCCCGACAACCAAATGGTAGCTACGACAGTTGAAGAAGAAGTAGCCTTTGGTGTAGAAAATTTGCAAATACCAAACCCAGATCTTAGGGATAGAGTAGATTCTGCTATATCTTTAGTAAGGATGGATGATTATAAGAAGAGAAATCCTTCAACCCTTTCTGGTGGTCAAAAGCAAAGAGTTTCTATAGCTGGGGTTATAGCTATGATGAGCGATTATATAATCTTTGATGAGCCTACAGCCATGCTAGATCCTAAGGGTAGAAAGGATGTTATAAATTTAGTTCTTGAGCTTAATAAGGACTATGGCAAAACAATCATATACATCACCCACTATATGGAAGAGGCTATCAAGGCTGATAAGATAATTGTCCTAGATAAGGGCAAGAAGGCTCTTGAGGGTTCGGCATTAGAAGTATTTTCCCAGGTTGAGAAAATGAAAAAACTAGGCCTAGCTGTTCCACAAGTTACAGAAGTTGCCTACAAGCTACAGGAGAAAGGGGTAGATTTTGATAATCTACCTCTTAGTATTGAAGAGTTTTTGGAGAGCATATGAATATTGAACTAAAAAATGTGGATTACATTTACAATGAGGGAGTAGCTGGAGAAGTATATGCTCTTAAAGATATCAATTTAAAGATAAAAAGCCACGAAATAATTGGCCTAATCGGACAAACTGGATCAGGGAAATCAACCTTGGTTCAGCTTTTAAATGGACTTTTATTACCTAGCCACGGTGATGTCATTGTAGATGGTATAAACACCAAGGATAAGGATAAGAGACGAGATGTACGTTTTAAGGTAGGTCTTGTTTTCCAATATCCAGAGCACCAGCTATTTGAAGAATCAATAGCAAAGGACATAGCTTTTGGCCCTAAAAATATGAAATTATCTGAAGAAGAGATTGATAGGCGAGTAAAAGCCTCCATGGAAAAAGTAGGGCTTGACTATGAATCTTACAAGGATGTCTCACCATTTGAAATATCAGGTGGCCAACAAAGAAGAGTTGCTGTAGCTGGAATTATATCTATGAACCCAAAGGTTCTAGTCCTAGATGAGCTTACCGCTGGTCTTGATCCAAAGGGACGTGAAGAAATTTTTAATGAAATAATAAATATTTACAATAACGATCCAGAACTTACCATTGTTTTGGTAAGCCATTCTATGGAAGATGTGGCAGAATATGTAGATAGGGTTGTCGTTTTAAATAAGGGAGAGATGTTTAGCGATGCCTCAACCTACGATACCTTTACTAAAGCGGACCTTGAGAGCATAGGTTTAGACATACCACAAATTGCAAAATTTATGAGAGCCTACAAGGCAAAGGGTGAAGACATCAGAGATGATATTTACACTATAGATGCAGCCGTTGAGGAACTTGCTAGACACTTAGGAGTAAGCCATGAATAAAATAAGCATAGGTCAATATTTGCCCTTTGATACCTTCATTCATAGGCTAGATCCAAGGGTGAAAATAATAGGAGTTTTTCTATTTATAATCACGATATTTTTTGTAGATGATTTTGTAACTTTCATACCCTTTGTAGCCTTGCTAATTGCTATGCTAAAAGTTGCAAAAATTCCAATCAAAAGTGTAATTAGGTCTCTTAAACCCTTATTATTTATAATGATTATTACTGGAATTATTAATTTGTTTACAACACCAGGTAAGACTATAGCAAATATTGGACCTTTAAATGTCACTTACGAGGGTATTTATAGGACTGCCTTTACACTACTTAGACTAGTATTGATAATCTTATCAACATCTGTGCTAACATATACCACAAGCCCAATGGAATTAACCTATGGTCTGGAAAAATTATTTTCACCATTAAAACGCTTTGGTTTTCCAGCAGGAGAACTTGCTATGATGATTAGTATTTCTCTAAGGTTTATCCCGACTCTATTTGATGAGGCCCAAAAAATCCGTATGGCCCAGATGGCTAGGGGAGCAGATTTTGAATCTGGCAATATTGTAAACAGGGCTGTTGCCATGATTCCACTACTTGTGCCACTATTTATCAACGCCTTTAAAAGGTCTGATGAACTTGCCACAGCTATGGAAGCTCGTATGTATAGGATTGGCGAAGAGCGTACAAAATTAAATGAAATATATATGGATAAGACTGACTATACGACACTTTTCCTATTTATAGGATTTTGTATCATAATAATCGTCAAACGCTTCATATGATAAAAAACATAAGACTAAAAATTGCTTATGATGGAAGTGATTTTCACGGTTTTCAATCGCAAAATGACCATAGGAATGTGGAAGATGAAGTAAAGAAAGCCATCCATAAGGTCACTGGTGAAAATAATAGGATAATTGCTGCTGGAAGAACCGACGCAGGAGTTCACGCCAAAAGTCAATATGTAAATTTTCTAACAGCAAGCCCTATCAATCCTAGTGCCTTTAACTTTCATCTTGACCCATATTTGCCAGATGATATCTTGGCTTTAGAGGCAAGAGAAGTTGATCTAGGTTTTCATGCTAGGTTTTCAGCTATAAATAAGACATATAAATATGTAATATGTACAGAAAAGATTATGCACCCTATCTATAGAAAATATATGGAGCATATTACTTATCCTCTTGATATATCAAAGATGGAAGAAGGGCTCGAAGCTCTCAAAGGAGAGCATGATTTTAAGGCCTTTATGAGGGCTGATAAAAACCTAGAGATTAATACTATCAGGACAATTGACGATTGTTATTTAAAGAGAAATGGACAAAGACTAGAAATATATTTTACAGCCAATAGCTTTTTGCACAACCAAGTGAGAATAATGTGTGGAAGCATTGTAGAACTTGGCAGAAAAAAACTATCCATAGACGAATTTAAGGCTTATTTTGACAATGGTAAGAAAGCAAACCCAACCTTGAATCCTCAAGGATTATATTTACGGAGGATAAATTATGACTGACACAAAAAATAACAAAAGTGAACTTAAGGCTCTATCTTTAATTCTATTTGTTATAGTTGGATTTTCTTTCATTACTAAAGATAGACTTATAATTTTTGCGTCTCTTACAAGTCTTATTTTATTGATTGTGGGGGCATATATAAGGGCAAATAATTTGAAAATATCAAAGGCTATTTACTACCTAGTCATTTCATTTTATAACATAGCCAGTATTTTTTCTCTACTAGAATATTTTAAGGGGCAAGAATCTATAACAAAGATTGAAAAATATATATTTAAGCCCTTTATAATAAATGATAAAATAGATATAAGATACATAGGCTGGATACTAGTTTTGACAACTTTCCTATTTATCCTTGAAAAGATGAAGAAGAATCCTAACGAGGGAAACAATGACAGATAATATAAACGAAGAAAATAAATACCAAGAAGGCGAACTTGAAGAAGAAGTTGAAGTTAAGAAGAAAAAGCCAAGAAAGGCACGCAAAAAACATATGGCTAGGAAGACAAAAAGAAATATTCTAATTGTTGGCCTAGTCGCTATAGTAGCCTTATTAGCTCTCTATTTTTTCAACAACCACCAAGCAGCAAAAAATAAGGACCTTCAGACAAGTGAAGTTATTGACGAGAATTCTTACACAGGGTCAAATATCATGAGAGTTGACCTAAACCAAGTTAACAAAATCAACATTGACCTTAAGACAGCTGATGTTAGAATTCAAAAGTCCACCACAAATCCATACATAGAATACACTCATCTTTATAAGGGTGAGGAAGATATATATACTGTCGATGTATCCTATGAAAATGGAGTCCTAAATCTTAAGAGCAACATCCAAGGCAAGGAATTGAATATGAAAAACAAGATCCAAATTGTTAGGGTTTTCTTGCCAAATGATAAGCCAATAGAAGAAATTAAGGCTAAAATTGGGGCTGGTGATGTGAAAATTACTGACCTAGAAGTTAAAGATTTGGATTTAAATGTAAAAAGTGGTCATATAACATTTGATAATTCTTTCTTTGGAGGCCTTGTAACAAATGAAGCTGGTGATATCATACTTACCAACACAGAGCTGATGAATACCAAACTTGCAACAAATGCTGGAGATATAAGCATAGAAGAGGGCAAGATAGGTGCTAGATCTGATTTTTCAACCCAAAGTGGGGATATCATCATCAAATCAACTGACACCATTGATAATTACAATATAAAGGCAAGTCTTGAAGTAGGAAACTTTATCTTGGGCAATGTTTCTTATAGAAATATCAAGAATGGTTTTGTAAAAGATAATAAAGCCAAAAAAGAAATTAGCCTAAAGACTAGAGTAGGCGATATAATCTTTAACAAGGGCGAGGGCGCTATACTTGATGAAGAAGAATATATAACCAACAAGTCAAATAAAGAAGAAAAAGAAGAATCCAAATACGACTATATAAATGTCCAAGACGATGAAGAAGCCACGGACGAAGAAAATATGGATGATAATACGACAGATGAAAATGTAGAAGTGGATCAAAGTGAAGGTGAAGAAAATAATAATTAGGTTCCTAGGGGCTTAATTATTTTTTTTACAATATGGAAAATATATACCAAACATTAAAAAAATATTTTGGATACGAATCTTTTAGAGATGGGCAAGAAGAAATAATTACAAATATCTTGGAAAAGAAAGATGTTCTTGGAGTCTTGCCAACAGGAGGAGGTAAGTCTATTTGCTACCAATTGCCTGCCTTACTTATGGATGGGTTAACATTGGTTATATCTCCCTTGATATCTCTTATGAAAGATCAGGTAGATTCTTTAGTTGAGGATGGGATAAGTGCCAAGTTTATCAATTCAAGTCAAACTTTTGAAGAATACAAAGATACCTTGGCCCTTGTGAAAGCTGGTAAGGTCAAAATCTTATATATTTCTCCAGAAAGACTAGAAAATGAATACTTTATAGAATTTTTAAAAGACATAGATGTATCGCTTATAGCTGTTGATGAAGCTCATTGCATAAGCCAATGGGGTCACGATTTTAGACCATCCTATAAGCTAATACCAATGATATACCAGCATTTGCCAGACATACCAAAGGCTGCTTTTACGGCGACTGCAACTAAGGAAGTAAGAGAAGATATCATAGAAAATCTAAAACTTGATGATCCATATGTCAAAGTTACAGGCTTTGACAGGGAAAATCTTACATTTTTGGTAGAAAAATCAAAAGATAAGCTTAGATTTCTCAAAGATTATCTACTAAATCACAAGGAAGATTCTGGAATAATTTACGCAGGTACTCGCAAAAAAGTAGATGAAGTATACAAGTTTATTAAAAAGATTGGTCTTGAAGTTTCAAAGTACCACGCAGGTCTTGCGGAAAAGACTAGGATAAAAAGTCAAGATGATTTTATCTATGAGAGAAAAAAGATAATAGTAGCTACAAATGCCTTTGGTATGGGAATTGATAAGAGTAATGTCAGATATGTAATCCACTATAATATGCCAAAAGATATGGAATCCTACTACCAAGAAGCAGGTCGTGCGGGCCGAGATGGGGAAGCTAGCGATTGCATACTTTTGTACAATTCCCAAGATATAATACTAAACAAATTTTTGATTAACCAAAGTTACAATCCACGTTTTAAGGCTTACCAATTAGAAAAACTTCAAGTTATCATAAATTATGTAAATACTACTAACTGCCTGAGAGCCTTCATATTAAATTACTTTGGCCAAGAAGCTCGTGAAACTTGCGATAATTGTTCTAACTGTCTTGGAGAAAACAAAAGAGAAGATGCGACTATCGATAGTCAGAAAGTTTTATCTTGTATATATAGGCTTGACCAAAGATATGGGCAAAAAACTGTTATTGATTGCCTTAAGGGGTCAAAAAACAAAAATTCTAGGGAGAAAAACCTAGATCAAGTGTCAACGTATGGCTTGATGAAAGAAGAGGATGAGAAGTATATCAGAGACCTCATAGGAATCCTAGTAGCAGATGGATATATTAGGGTAAGTGGTAGTACTTATCCGATATTAAAGCTTACCGAAAAATCAAAAGATGTACTCTTTGACGAGAAAAAAATCTTTGTAAACCAAAGCAAGAAAGAACCTATCAAAGGAAAAGTTACTAGTGGCCTGGAATCATATGACGATAAATTATTTAACCATCTCAAGAAAGTTAGGCTAGACCTATCAAAACAAAGAAATGTTCCACCATTTATAATATTTTCAGACGCCTCCTTAAAAGATATGGCAACCTACAAACCAACAAGTGAAGAAAAGTTTTTGCAAATCAAAGGAGTAGGAGATAAGAAGCTTATCCAATATGGAGATATTTTTATAGCAGAAATCAATGAATTTATTCTAAGAAATAGGTGAATTTGACTTAAGAAAAATTGAAAATATTTTAAAAAGATTTATAATATACTTATAAGGCTAGGGGTGCAAAATGCTGAGATGTCTTTAAGGCAAACCCTTTAAACTTGATGCGGATAAAACCGACGTAAGGAAGCAAGAATGATTCTTAAACCTAGGCTTATTGCCTAGGATTTTTTTATTTTAGGGAGGAAATATGAGAGGTTCAATAGCTATTCAAGTCTTACCTGACACAAATCGCGATGATATTTTTAATAAGGTAGATAAGGTGATTGAATACATTGATTCAACTGGCCTAGACTATGAAGTTTCTGCCTTTGAAACGACTGTTGATGGTGAATTTGATGAGCTTATGGATATTATAAGAAAAGCCCATGAGCTTATGCTAGAAGAAGACATGGAAGGTGTAAATTGTTACATCAAAACAAGTTTTAGAAAAAATGGAGATGGTTGGTCTATTGAAGACAAAACAAAAAAATATAGGAAATAAGATTATCCCCATATCCTTATTTATAATCCTAGTTATCATATGGGAATATATCGTAGCGACTGGCAAGGTAGAAAGATACATATTGCCAGCTCCAAGCGATATTGTTGAGGTCTTGGCCAAAGAGAGTCAGGTTTTATTTGACCACAGCCTAGTCACTATCAAAGAAACCTTGCTAGGTCTTATGATAGGGGTAGGAATTGGCTTTATTCTTGCCATACTTATGGATAGGTTCAAATTTGTAAGAGCTGCCTTTTATCCATTTATAGTTTTATCGCAAACTATACCAACAGTTGCTATCGCACCAATTCTAGTCATATGGTTTGGCTATGAGATGCTACCAAAGGTTATTTTGATAGTGCTTACAACTTTCTATCCCATAGCCATGGGAGTCTATGATGCCCTCCAGCAAATTGACAAAGATTACTTGGTATTGCTCGATAGTATGAAGGCTAGTAGCTTAGATAAATATAAGTATGCAAAGATACCAATGATTGGTCCGAACTTTTTCTCATCTCTAAAGATTTCTAGCTCCTATGCAGTAATTGCTGCTGTTGTTTCAGAGTGGCTAGGAGGCTTTATGGGACTAGGGGTTTATATGACCAGGGTAAGAAAGGCCTATGCCTTGGACAAGATGTTTGCGGTAATAATCATTACATCACTATTAAGTATGGTTTTAGTTGGAATTGTCACAATAATTGAAAGATCCATTTTGAAATGGAATTATGTAAATGAAAAGGAATAAAATATGCAAAAAAAGATTATATCAGGAGTACTTGCTCTACTAATGACCCTTACTGCTTGTGGAAATAACCAAGAAGCAGCAAAAAACACAGATACTACAGAAAATAAAGAAACAGCTAGCACAGAAAATAAGAGTGAAGAAGTTGTAGAAGAGGAAAAAGATCCTGAAACAAAGGAACTTAAGAAAGTTACAGTAGTCCTAGACTACACACCAAATACCAACCACACAGGTCTTTATGTTGCAAAAGACAAAGGCTTTTATGAAGAAAAAGGCTTTGATGTAGAAATCGTTCAACCACCAGAAGATGGGGCAGAGGCTCTTGTAGCATCTGGCAAGGCTGACTTTGGTGTATCTTACCAAGACTCAATGGCAAATGTCCTAGGTGGAGATGCAAAGATGCCAATAACCGCAATTGCTGCAATCATCCAACACAATACATCAGGTATTATGTCAAGAAAGGGTGAGGGAATAGATAGGCCAAAAGGACTTGAGGGCAAGAGATACTCAACTTGGAATTCTCCAGTAGAACAAAATACTATCAAAAAAGTAATGGAAGTAGACGGCGGAGATTTTGACAAATTACAAATGATCCCAGCAAGCCAACTTGATGAAGTTGCAGCTCTTAGAGAAGATCAAACAGATGCTATTTGGATATTTGAGGGCTGGGGCAAGGTAAATGCTGACGTCCAAGATTATCCAGTAGATTATTGGAACTTCAAAGACATAGATGATACATTTGACTTCTATACACCAGTTTTAATTGCAAATAATGACTTAATAGCAAATGAAAAAGACTATGTAAAAGACTTTGTAGAAGCGACTAAAAAAGGCTATGAATTTGCTATCGACAATCCTAAAGAAGCAGCAGATATCTTGCTTGCCAATGATGATTCTCTAGGAAAAGATATAATCTATGCTTCCCAAGAATTTTTGAGCAAGGAATACAAAAAAGATACTGACAAATGGGGCATCTTTGATAAGGATAGATGGGCAAAATACTACACATGGTTAAACGACAATGATCTAGTAGAAGAAAAGCTTGATGTAAATGCTGGATTTACTAACGAATTTGTAGAATGAATGTACTAAGACTAGAAGATATTTATAAAAGTTTTGGCGAAAAAGATGTGCTAAATGGCATATCTTTTTCTGTCGAAAAGGGAGAAATACTTGGCCTGCTAGGAGTAAGTGGCAGCGGTAAATCTACAGTATTTAATATAATATCTGGAAACATAAGACCAAATAAAGGTACGGTTTTTATAGATGGTGAGGAAACAACAGGAGAAACTGGACATGTTTCCTATATGCTACAGAAAGACTTGCTCTTTGATCATATGAAGGTAGTGGATAATGCGGCACTTGCCCTAAGAATCAAGGGTATGGACAAAAAGAAAGCAAGAGAAACTGCAAGTTCTTACTTTAAAGAATTTGGCCTAGAAAATCAAGAAGACAAATATCCTAGAGAACTTTCTGGTGGGATGAGGCAAAGAGTGGCCTTGCTTAGGACCTACCTAAACAAAGAACCAATCATCTTGTTAGACGAGCCTTTCTCAGCCCTTGATAAACTTACCAAAGATAAGCTTCACAATTGGTTTTTGGATATAATAAAAAAATATCAAATGACTGGCATATTCATAAGCCACGATATAGATGAAGCCATATATCTTTCCGACAGGATATTGATATTAAAAACAGATGGCAAACTTCACGACCAAGTAGTAATCAAAGAAAAAAATAGAGACGAGAGTTTCAAGCTTTCAGATGAGTTTTTAAACTACAAAAGAGAAATCGCAAAAAAACTAGAAAATTCATAAACAATAATCAGAATAAAACCCCAAAGTTGAACTGACCCCATAAAGTTGGACCAACCAACTTAAGGAGGTCAGTTTTTTATGGCAAAATATAGTACAGAATTTAAATATAAAGTAGTTGAAAGATACTTAGAAG
>CABTWT010000021.1 GCA_902488555.1 uncultured Anaerococcus sp. | reverse complement strand
GGATTTAATTTTAAAATTTTTTCTAGCGCATTTGAAGCTATTCCTACTCTTGGTGGATCTAAGATTACTAGGTCATAATCTCCTTTAATATGATCAATTTCTTCTAGAACGTCTCCACATAGAAACTCTATATTCTCTATTTCGTTGATTTTTGCATTTTCATATGCCTTGTCCACTGCTTCTTCTACTATTTCTATTCCTGTAGACTTTTTGGCAGCCTTTGCCATTACTTGAGTTATTGTTCCTGTACCAGAGTATAGGTCTAACACATTTGTATCTCGGTCTATTTCTCCAAGTTCAAATGCTTTTTTGTAAATCTTTTCTGCAGTAAATACATTTGGCTGGAAAAATGAAAATGGTGATATATTAAATTTAAGTCCCATCATCTCTTCTGTTATATGATCTTTTCCAAAGATTAGGTTGATTTTTTCAGCAACTACTGCATCTGCTGGTGAATCATTGATTACGTGGAAGATAGAAACTATCTCACCTTGTAAATCAAGATCTTTTACGAAGTTTACAAATAATTTTTTTCTTATCTCATCAAAACTATCTTCACTTGTTGTGACAAGGACTAGCATTATTTGACCAGTTCTCAGAGCTTTTCTAATGATTAGGTGACGTAATAGCCCCTCTCTTGTTGATTTGTGATAAAAGCTAGTTTTTCTATCTCTGAAATATTTCTGTACAGATTGTCGTATTTTATTGAAATCTTCATCTACAATATTACAATCAACTGTATCTACTATTTCATAGAATCTATTTTGCCTATGAAGTCCAAGGACTAGTTCTCCACCTTTTTTGCTATCTCCAAAAGTATATTCCATTTTATTCCTATAGCCACTTACTACATCAGCTCTATTTATTGATATATCTCCATCATAGTCGATATCATTATCAGCAAATAGCTTTTTAATCATGTCAAGCTTTAACATTAGCTCTGTTTCATAGGCCAATTTTTGATACGCACAGCCACCACATATATCTGCCTTAGGGCAATAATTTTTATTATTTTCTAGATATGAATTTTCCACTAATTCTAAAAATTTGCCCTTTTTATGTCCATTTCTGTTTCTGGTAATTTTAATTTTTGCTTTTTGTCCTAGTAATCCACCCTTAAATTCCACTATCTGATCATCAATAGTTTTCCCTATGGAAATATTAGGGTATTTCATATCATATATATCTACTTCAAATGTCTTATTCTTTCTCACTATCTGTCTCCCAAAATCTACTTATTTCTTTTCTAAAATCTCTGGATTCATTTACAATTTTTATATCCTTTTTTCTCCAGTGCTTAGGGTAAAGCATTCTATATTTGTAGCTAGTAAATCTATCGTCTAGTAAATAAATTATTCCCCTATCATCTTCACTTCTTATGACTCTTCCTGCCGCCTGAAAAACCTTATTTATACCAGGATAAGTATAAGAATAGTCAAATCCATTTAAGCCCTGTTTGTCAAAGTGCTCTTTGATAAGATTTCTCTCAAAACCAACTCCTGGCATGCCAACAGAAATTACCATTGCACCTATAAGTCTATCTCCAAGTAAATCTACTCCCTCAGAAAAAATACCTCCTAGTACTGCAAAAGCAGTATTATTAGTATCCTTGTCAAATTTTCCTAGAAACTTATGAGCATCTTTTTCATTCATAAACCTATCCTGAAGTAAAATCTCATCATCATATCTTGACGAATAATCTTCATAAACATCCATCATATACGAATATGATGGGAAAAAAATAAAATAATTACCTTCTCTAGAATGAATAAATTCATTTATAGACTCACTAACTATAGGCACGTTGTAATTTCTATCCCTATATCTAGTGGATATTTCTCTAGCAAATATAGAATAATTATCATTTGAAAATGGCATATCAAGCTTAAGCCTTAGAGCATCATTTGCTCCAAGCATCCTCATAAAATAATCCATTGGTGAAAGGGTTGCTGAGAAAAACACTGTTGTTTTTGCAAAACTATATATGTTTTTTAAGACTTGTGATGGATCGATACATTTTATTTCAAAGTAAATTTCATCATTTATCTCATCATAGGCAATTATTGAATAGAATCCCTCTGTGTAGTGATCAGTTATTTTAAAATACCTATTTATATCAAAATACAAATTTAATAAGTCGTCGTAGTTTTCATCTTCTCTATCTTCGACCAAATACTTTTGTAAGGGTTTTAATAGTTTTGCAAATATATCATCAAAATCATCTATTTGTTTTTCCTGGTAATAGAACAATTTTTTACCGTACTTAGTATAAAGTTTATTAAATTCTTCTACAATCTGTTTTAAGTATTTTCTTAGACTTTTATATTTTTTCTTATCCAATTTGTCCACAAGAATTTTAAAGCGAGTCTCAGTAAATCTAAACGAATACATGTCTCTAGCTCTTTCTAGGAGGTTATGAGATTCGTCTATCAAAAATATGTATCTATCAACAATTTCGTCAAAAAATCTCCTAAGGTATACAGTTGGATTAAATACGTAGTTATAGTCACAAACTATAAAATCTGCATAGTTTGATATGTCTAATTGAAACTCGAATGGACAAACACGATATTTTTCTGCAAAAGAAGTGATAGTATCAAAATCGATAATTTCTTCTTTTGAAATTATATCTAAAAGAGCATCGTTTACTCTATCGAAATGTCCTTTAGCAAATGGGCAATCAACAGGATTACATTTCACTTCATCATTTAGGCATATTTTTTCTTTGGAAGTAATAGTCAATGCTTTGATAAACATTCCCTTATCTTTGAGGATTTTGATAGATTTCATTGCTTCTTTTGCCTGAGTATTTTTGCTTGTAAGGTAAAATATTCTATCAGAAAGGTTCTCTCCCATTGATTTTATAGAAGGAAAAACTGTTGATATAGTCTTGCCAATTCCTGTGGGGGCATCTACAATCAGATTGTCTTCTTTCATAATAGAAGTATATACTGCAACAGCTAGCTTTCTTTGACCCTTCCTATAATCTTTATAAGGAAAGTCTAAATTTCTTATAGTATCATCTCTTTTAACTTTGTTACTAGCCAAAATTTTTGAAAAATTCAAATATGAATCTAGTAAATCATAGTAAAAAGATTTTAAAGATTCAAAATCAAATTCTTTTTTGAAAATTTTGCTAGTGTAATCTTCGATATTTACATATGTTAAAGTAATAAATATACTATCTAAATTAGTATCTAAACAATAGAAATAAGCGTAGCACATAGCTTGCGCCCAATGTAATTTGTAGGAATCATCAATTTCATCTAGATTTCTACTGGTTGATTTTATCTCGTCGATAGTATAAATACTCCCATCCTTAATAAGGCCATCCGCCCTACCTTCGACTTTAAACTCTACATCATCTATAATTGTAGTATTTTTTAAAGAAAATTCCTTTTTGTAATTCTTACCATAGGAAGACTGTATTTTTTGATGGGCTTTAATTCCTTCGATCAACCTAGCATTATCACGGAATCTATTGTCTATATCTCCAGATCTCATTACAAATTCTATTAAATTTCTAACTGAAATTTTTACAAGCATTTTATCACCTTTAATTTAATATACCATAAGCTGGGTATATAGGTATAAATAAGTATAAGGAGATATTATGAATACAAGTATTGAAAATCAATTAAAGCATAGGACAATTAGAGAATTTAAGGACGAATAATTAGATGATAGTCTAATCAATAAGCTATTAGAAGTTGCCAATAGATCTGCGTCAAGTAATGGTATGCAATTTTTTTCTATAATCAATGTAAGTGACCAAGCTATTAAAGATAAATTGGCAGAAAATGGCAACCAAGAATATATGGCCCGTGCACCACACCTATGGATTTTTGTCGCAGACCTATATAGAAATTACAATATCGCCAAAGAAAATGGCCAAGAAAATGATGAAATGATAGGTTTCGATAAATTTATACAAGCTATGACTGATTCAATTATTGCTGCCCAAAACGTCACAGTCGCAGCCGAAAGTTTAGGACTTGGGACAAATTATTTTGGAAATATCCACAATGACACCCAAAAAGTTATAGAATTATTAGACCTGCCAAAGCTTACTTATCCTGCTGTGGGACTATCCTTTGGTATACCAAACCAAGAACCACAACTAAAGCCAAGACTTGATATAAAGTTAAAAACTTTTGAAAATTCCTATAAAATTTATGAGAGCTACAATGAAATGATTAAAGATTATGACAAAGAAATGACAACATATTATGATTTGAGAGATGCTAATCGTAGATCAGATTCCTTCAGCAAGCAAATCCCTAAAAAACAAGGAAGTGTCATAAAAAATAGAGGAAAAATGTTTGATACACTTTTAAATCAAGGTTTCAAGATAAGAAAAATAGATGAGCTAAATTAGGCTCATCTTTTAAATTTGGAAACATATGGATTGTCTTTGATGTAAAATCTGTATGGATAATCCTTAGCTTCTTTTGCATAATCTATTCCTATCCTTACATCTGTCTCTATCTCAAAATCATTTTTACCATCTATTAGATAAATTTCCTGGTCAAATAAATTCTTGCCATTTAAATTTTTATCTATTTCTAATGCTTTGGTAAGTTTTCCAGGTCCATTAGTTAGGTTATTTTTTTGATATTTGTTCAAATCTATGTACTTCTTTCCAAATCTATTGATACTCATTTGATTAATTCCTTCGATTGGCTCAACAGCTCTGATGAGCACTGCTTCTGGATTTGATTTATCCATTGTTACAAAATTCATCAAGTAATGGATACCATAAGTTTGATAAACATATATAGTTCCAGCATCTTCATACATTATTTTGTTTCTTTCAGTCTTTCTTTCTCCAAATGTATGGCAAGCCCTATCTTCTATACCTAAATATCCCTCTGTTTCTACTATCATTGCTTGATATATATGGCCATGAGTTTTTCTTACTATGATTTTGCCTAATAAATCTTTTGCAACACTTAATGTATCCCTATTAAAAAAGTTTTTATCTAACATTTTATCCTTCCATGTATTAATTATTTCTCTTATATGTTATCATATAATTATCAGAGTAGATAGGAAGCATCAAGTGCTAAGAAATGGGTTGTTGTTCTTAGACGAAGCTAAGGCTATGATTTTCTATCGCAACCGCTGCCTCTGATAGAAAGGGGATAAAATTGAATAAAAAACTAACGGTTAATATGCTAACCAAAATTGCAATTTTAGCAGCACTAGCAGTTGTATTAAGAAGGTATTTTACCATTACAATTCCTGTAAACAAAAAAATCGGCATAGGAGATGCTCCTATTATGATATCAGGAATCATATATGGACCTGCCCTTGGTGGGCTAACTGGAGCTCTAGCAGATATTGTTGGAATGCTCTTAAACCCAGATGGGATATTCCATCCAGGCTTTACCTTTACAGCTTTTTTGACAGGATTTTTGCCAGGAGTCATTTCTTACTATGTTTTTAAGAAAGACTATGACAAAAAGCTTATATGGATAATTGTTTTAAGTGCTATTGTTGTATTTTTGGGAGTTAAGTTATTTTTAGATTCTGTTTGGCTACAACAATATTCTAAAAACCCATATTGGATATATGTACTTAGAAGGATTCCAAAACAGATAATCGATACAATTATAAATGTCTTGGTTTTAAGCATTTTAATTCCAAGAATAAAAAATTATGCATAAAAATTGGGGCTAAATTTTTAGCCCCTCATTTATTTTCTTCTATAAATTTATTTATATGATCTATAACTTCATCAACATATGAATCATCTCCAGCATAACCAACAACCAGATGACCATGTTCCTTTACCTTACCTACTATCATCAAATTTCTGTAAAGTTTGTTTTCACCAGTGCCAAGATATCTCATATCGGTTATTATACCAATGATAAGTCTTGGAAAATCAATATTATTTTCCTCTTCCATTTCTGCCATGACCCCATGAGCCATTATTTCTCCGGCAACTCCATCGTCTATAGTTAGTCCATCAAGACAAGCTATTAGTACATTGGATTTTTTTAGTTCTGCTGTGTCAGCCTGAGCTATTTTTATATCAGTTATGATGTCATCATTATTTTTCTTATCATTGATATCTGCATTTCTTTGTGGCACATATAAATCTAGTTCAGTTCTTTCTTCTATTATTTTGGCCAAATCTTCAGTCCATTTAAACATGGCATCGTTGAAAAAATGGCTTGCTAAATATCCATACATCCTTTCTCCTTAAAAACTCCTGCCAGCTCCTCCGCCACCAGAGCTACCACCGCCACTTGTGAATCCTCCAGAAAAGCTAGAATTTGATGAAGATCCACCAAATGAACCACCAAATGAATTGGAAGAATTTGTCCAAGTATAGGAATCAAATGGGTCATTGTGATATCTTCTATAGCGTGGATAGCCTCTATAGTATCTACCCCTATTTCTACCGTAGAATCTAGATCTATTGAGCATATTAGAAATCACAATAAATACTACAAGCATCATAAACAAAGTTCCAAAGCTTATCTCATAGCCAGAACCAGCATTTTCATTTAGATAATATTCGTAATTACCATCAAGCTTAACATTGTACTCATCAGCAACTTCAGCTACTATAGCATTGAATCCTTCATTGATTGCCTTTGAATAGTTACCATCTTTTAAATCTTCAAGCATAAAATTATCAATGATTCTACCAACTTTTCCATCGTTGAGTCTACCTTCGATGCCATAACCTGTAGTTATGAATACTTCTCTCTTGCCTGATAAGTCATCTTCGCTAATTAATATTAAAACACCATTTTTCTTATCTTTGTCTCCTATTTTCCACTTGTTAAATATTTGTGGTCCCAAATCTCTTGCTGGAAGTCCATTTGTATTCTTTACTGTTGCAACCATTACTTGAGATCCAGTTTTACTTACTAATTCCTTGTTGGTTTTAGTAATATTTTCCTTAGTGCTATAATCTAGCATGCCAAGTTCGTCATAGTAAAAGTCGCTTGGTATAGCTGGCAGTGACGCCATAGATTTTAGGGGAAAAAGTAAGATAAGTAAAGATATTAATAGATTTATTCCTACAAATTTTCCCTTTTTCATAATCCACCTCTAATTATCTTTGCTAAAATCGACAGTTGGTGCGTTTTCGCTTCCTTCACTTGCTTGGAAATACTCTGCTTGGTCATAGCCAGTAATTCCAGCTATAATATTAGTTGGGAATTTTTTAATGTCAGAATTATATTTCTTTACTGCGCTGTTATAATTTCCTCTTTCGACAGAAATCCTATTTTCAGAACCGGCAAGTTCATCCATAAGTTGTGTGTACTGGGTATTTGCTTTTAGGTCTGGGTAAGCTTCTGCTACAACGTTAATATCTCTTATAGCTTGGCTAACTTTTTCATTAGCGTCTGCCAATTCTTGTGGTGAAGATGCATTTTTAACTCCAGCCCTTGCTTCAGTTACCTTTGTTAAGGTCTCTCCTTCATAATCAGAATAACCCTTTACTGTGTTTACAAGGTTTGGTATCAAGTCAGCTCTTCTTTGTACAACATTTTGCACTTGAGCGTAGGCTTCGTTTACATCTTCACGAGCTCCTGCAAGTCTATTGTAGGTCGGAACTGTTAGGACTAATAGAATCACAACTATTGCAATTATGATGCCTACAGTACCAAAACCTGATTTTTTATTGTTCTTATTTTTCATATTTCCTCCTATTGTCTATATATTATTAATACCCATCGAGGAGGATAAGTTCATCATTTAGCAAACTTTCTTTAACATCAATTATTCTTTGATTTCTTGAACCTCTGTAATAGAGATTTAAGTCCTTAAGATCTTCTATGAATGGTCCATCAACTAAAACATCTATAAGCTTTAGAAGTTCTAAAGTTTTATTATTTTTTATTAGGTATTCGTAAGTATACCCAGAGTATATCCAAATTGATTTATTTGTTTTTATTTTCCTTAATAAGCTAATGAGATCTTCGGCATTTTCGAATGGCTCGCCACCAAGAATGGTTAGGCCTGACACATTTGGATCATTTAAATATGAAGTTATTATTTTATCTTCTTTTTCAGTCCAGGTGTTTCCAAAATTAGGGTTTTGGTAATCCTTGTTAAAGCAGTTTTTGCAGTTTAGACTACATCCTGTTACAAATATGCTGGTCCTAATTCCTGGTCCATTTGCTATATCATATTTTCTTATTTGTCCATAATTCATATATGAAGTACCCTAGCTTTTATTTCTTTTGTCCTTCCTTCATTCCAAAAGTTTTCTCCAAGGTAGCCACAGGTCCTACGAACCACAGTAATTGTGCTGCGGTCTTTGTTACCACAATTTGGACAGTACCATTCGTTCTCATCATTTAATAGAATTTCACCATCAAATCCACAGTTAGCGCAATAGTCAGATTTTGTGTTAAACTCAGCATATTGGATATGGTCGTAAATATATTTAATCATAGTTAATAGTGCCTGGTGGTTTTTTGTCATATTCGGTATTTCAGCATAGGAAATACAACCACCTGTTGAAAGAGCTTGGAATTCACTTTCAAAATCAAACTTATCAAATACAGAGATTTCTTCTCTTACATCAACATGGAAAGAATTTGTATAATATCCCTTGTCTGTTACATCTTTGATATCACCAAATCTTTTCTTATCAATTGAGCAAAATCTATGGGTCAAACTTTCGGCCGGCGTGCCGTAAACAGCAAAGGCTATTCCGTATTCCTTAGTCCATTCTTCTTTTTTATCATTTAATAATTTCATTATTTTCTTAGCAAATTCTTTGCCTACTTCACTTGTATGAGACTTTCCAGTAACAAGAATACTTGCTTCGTAAATTCCAATGTAACCGATAGTAACTGTAGCATAGCCATTTTCAAGAAGTGGCTTTATAGGTGTGTGTTTTGGCAGTCTTGCTATAGCCCCATGGCTAAAGTGGATTGGGGAACTATCACTTGTTACTTTTGATAGATGTTCATATCTCAATAGGCCAACTTCTTTGACAAGATCTAGTCTTTTATCGAGAATTTCAAAGAATTTATCTTGGTCATTTCTAGCAAGGATTCCTATTTGTGGGAGATTGATGGTACAAACTCCCATATTGAATCTTCCATCAAATTTGTACTTGCCATTTTCATCCTTATATGGAGGCAAAAATGCCCTGCATCCCATTGGAGAAAATACATTTCCCTCGTAATTTTCTCTCATCTTCTTAGCAGAAATATAATCAGGATACATTCTTTTAGCAGTGCATTTGCTCGCAAGTTCCGTTAGATAGTAATACTTGCTGTCTTCATGGATATTATTTTCATCTAGGACATATATTAGCTTTGGAAAGGCTGGTGTAACGTAGACACCTGCTTCGTTTTTTATCCCTTGTATCCTTTGTTTGAGGATTTCTTCAATAATTTTTACAGTTTGATCTAGGTATGGATCGTTCTCATCTGTGTGCATAAATAGTGTTACAAATGGAGCTTGACCGTTGCTAGTCATAAGGGTATTTATCTGGTATTGAATAGTTTGTATACCTGATTCCAAGTCTTTTTGGGTCATAGCAGTTGCCATCGACTCAGCTTTTTTACTATCTTCCAGAGTCTCGTTTGCTAATTTAAGATTCTTCTTGTAGGACTTTTTTAGATATGGGCTTAGACAGGATATGTTTATTGACTGACCACCATATTGATTTGATGCAATCTGGGCTATAATTTGAGTCATCACGTTACAGGCTACTTGAAAAGACTTTGGACTTTCTATCATCTTGCCATTAATTACAGTCCCATTGTCAAGCATATCTTTCATATCTACTAAACAACAGTTAAATATGGGTTGAATTAGGTAGTCAAGGTCGTGGATATGGATTGCCCCTGATTCGTGAGCTTCTACCAAATCAGCAGGTATAAGCTTTCTTTTTGCTATATCTTTTGCAACTTCTCCAGCTATCAAATCCCTTTGGGTAGATGCAATTACAGGATTCTTATTAGAATTTTCCTCCATTACATCTATATTTGTCATATTTAATAGAGATAATATATCTTTATCGGAAGTGTTTTGCTCTCTTTTGTATGTTTGTATTGACTTGTAGGATTCATAGGCTCTAGCTGTGGCAGGATTACTTCTCTCGATTAATTTATAATAAACTAAATCTTCTATGTCATATATGGATATTTCTTTATCTTCAACTTCGTTTTTAATCTCATTTGCAATTTCACTTGCTTGATTTTCTATGTATATACCACTTGGACTTTTCATTGCTTTTTCTATAGCTATTACAATTTTTTCCGTATTGAATTCAGTTTTTCTACCGTCTCTTTTTATTACTTCAGTCATATTTACCCCTCCATTTTCTATAAAAGTATACCATATGTAGTGTTATTTGTAAATGACATACTATATATAGTGTTTTGCTAGGGTATAAAAAACGGGCCGTAAAGCCCGTCCTTATCAAACTTTGAAAGTTAATTCATTATTTTCTCCAAGGTCTAGTATTGCCTTATCTTTTGCTTTTACTTTGCCTTCAATAATGAGCTTACCTAGTTTTGTTTCAACATTCTTTTGAAGGTATCTTTTTACTGGTCTTGCACCATAGTCTACATCGTAAGAATTGGCAAGAATATATTCCTTAGCTCGTGGAGTTATATCCAAGTCTATATTTAAGTCTTTTAATCTATTTCTAATATCAGCCACTTGTAAGTCTATAATCTTATAAACTTGATCGCTAGTTAGTGGGCTAAACATTACTATATCATCAATACGGTTTAAGAATTCTGGTTTAAAAGAAGTTCTTAAAGCTTCTTCTACTAATTTTTGATTCATATCATCAATGCTACCATCATCTTTTAGACCATCTAATAAATATTGGCTTCCTATATTTGAAGTCATTATAATAATTGTATTTTTAAAGTCTACTGTTCTACCCATACTATCAGTTAATCTGCCATCATCTAGGACTTGTAATAATATATTAAATACATCAGGATGAGCTTTTTCAATCTCATCAAATAAGATAACTGCATAAGGCATACGGCGTACTGCTTCTGTTAGTTGGCCACCTTCTTCATAACCTACATAACCTGGAGCTGCACCTATAAGTCTTGATACTGAGTATTTTTCCATATATTCACTCATATCAATTCTAATCATATGGTTCTCATCATCAAACATTGCTTCAGATAATGCTTTTGCAAGTTCTGTCTTACCAACACCAGTTGGACCTAGGAAAATAAAAGATCCAATAGGTTTAGATGCATCCTTTAGTCCACTTCTAGCACGAATTATAGCTTCTGAAACAGCTTCTACTGCTTGATCTTGGCCTATTACTCTTTGATGAAGCTTATCAGGCAAAGATAGTATCTTTTCTCTTTCGCTCTCTACAAGTTTTGATACTGGTATTCCCGTCCAGTTGCTTACAACATCAGCAACATCTTCGTCAGTTACCACTTCTTTTATAGAATCTTCATTATTATTTTGTGATAAGTCACTTGCTTTCTTTAATTTTTCTTCAAGACCTGGAAGAGTTCCATATCTAAGTTCAGAAAGTTTTTCAAAGTCATAATTACGTTCTGCCTTATCAATTTCAACCTTAACCTTATCTATTTCTTCTTTGATATTTTTTACATCATCGATTGAAGATTTTTGTTCTTTCCATTTTAAAAAGTCTGCATCATATTTTTCTGATAGGTCAGCTAATTCTTTTTCTAGAATATTTAATCTCTCTTTTGATGATTCATCTTCTTCTTTTTTAAGAGCAGTGATTTCTATTTGCAATTGCAATAATTTTCTCTTTGCCTCATCAAGATAAGTTGGCATTGTATCAATTTCTGTACGAACTGTTGCACAAGCCTCATCCATAAGGTCTATGGCCTTATCTGGAAGAAATCTATCGGTGATGTATCTATCAGATAATTGAGCTGCAGCTATTACGGCACTATCTTGAATTCTAATACCATGGAAGATTTCGTACTTGTCTTTAATACCCCTTAGGATACTTATAGTATCTTCTACACTAGGTTCATTGACCATTACTTTTTGGAAACGTCTTTCAAGCGCCCCATCTTTTTCAATATATTCACGGTATTCGTTTAGGGTTGTTGCACCGATTACCTTTATCTCACCACGAGCTAGCATTGGTTTCATAATATTTGATGCATCCATAGCACCTTCTGACTTGCCAGCACCAACCAAGGTGTGGATTTCATCTATAAACATGATAATTTGACCGTCAGAATTTTGTACTTCTTCAAGTACTGCCTTTAGTCTTTCTTCGAATTGGCCACGATATTTTGCTCCTGCTACAAGAGAACCCATGTCAAGAGAAAATATAGTTCTACCTTGTAAAGGCTCTGGAACGTCGTTATTTACAATTCTTTGGGCTAGTCCCTCTACTATGGCTGTTTTACCAACTCCAGGATTACCAATCAAAACTGGATTGTTTTTCTTACGTCTGGATAAAATTCTAAGGGCATTTCTTATCTCACTATCACGACCTATAACTGGATCTATTTTACCCTCTCTAGCCTCCTGAGTAAGATCACGACCAAATTTATCCAAAGGATTATTAGTTTCTTCTGGATTATCGCTAGTAACTTTTTGACCTTTTCTGACCTTTTCTATAGAATTTTTAAAAGTCTTGTAAGTCAAACCATATCTCTTGTTGATATCGCTTACTTTAGTTTTTTCATTTAAAAGTGCCAAAAATATATGCTCAAGGGAAACAAAACTATCTCCCATAGCCTTGGCTTCATCTTCACTCTTTAGTAATATTCTCGTAAATGTTTGTGTAGGATATATATCAGAGCCTCCACTTGCTTGAGGAAGTCTTTCTACTAAATCCCTTATTTCGTTTCTATAAGCATTGAAATCAACATCCATAGTTTTAATCACTTGAGCTACTATAGAATCTGAGTTTTCAATACTAGCATAGTTTAAGTGAATTTCATTAACTTCTGGATTGGAGTTCTTGATTGCTATGCTATTTGCATCATTTATTGCTTCTAATGATTTTTGTGTAAATTTTTTATAATCCATAACTTATCCCTCTATTTCACTTAATTTTTGGTATAGTTCTTTTGCTTCTTCACTCATATTTTCTGGGTTATCGATCAATAGTTCCAAGATCAAATCACCCTTCTTGCCTTTTCTATCCTTATAACCAAATCCTTTTAATCTCATCTTTTGTCCAGAATGAATCTTTTCAGGTATGGTTACCATTAGACTTCCATCCAAGGTTGATATCTTTTTCTTTGTTCCAAAATAGGCATCCCACGGCATAATTTTTTCCTTTTGTATTATGTCATTGCCTTCAACCCTACGGTTGTCTTCTTCCTTAATTATTACTTTGGCCAAAATATAGGCATTTATACCAAATTTTGAACCATTTACCTTAATCTTATTATTGTTTTTTATTCCCTTTGGTATAGAAATTTCTACATTTTTTGTAGTATCACCATCTTTAACGGCTATTGTTTTACTAGTACCATTGATCGCTTCATCTATTGATATTTCTACTTTAGCATCCAAATTTTTTTTTTTTCAAGCAGAAGACGGC
>CABTWT010000020.1 GCA_902488555.1 uncultured Anaerococcus sp. | reverse complement strand
TTTCAGTTTCCTTAAACTATTATTAGATAGTGGTTTATGGTTTCCCGATAAGATTAAGAAAAGCCCTATATGCTAAGCACAGGGTTCACCCACTATTAGTATTTTACACACGCTCCTATCCACGCCTGTCTGCCTTATTAATTTATTTATTTTCCTTTGTTTTCAACTTTTTGAGCTTCAAACATAGAATCTAAAATCATGGATCTTATGAGCGTAGTAACAGAAACACCTTGCTTCTTAGCTTCTTCGTCCACGAATTTCTTTTCACTTTTAGTAATCCTCAAACCTAAAGCCTCTGTTTTAGGTTCTAGAATCATTTGCTTAAAATCCATAATAATTCTCTCCAAAAATAAAAGTTAAAAGTAACAAAAACCGCATTAAGTTCACAATATTGTAACAAGTATTGTATATATTAATGTTAGTAATATTGTACAATCAAAATACTTTTTTTGTCAACATCCTTAAAACATTGAAAAATACACCCCCCCTGTGGGTGTTAGAAGTTAGCCAGCTAAAGCTGGCGTTCAAACTCGTGAGCGAAGCGAACACTGATTTTCCTTCTCTATCCAATCAAACGATCTGATAACCTTGTTTGTAGACCCTCCAACTATTCCAATATTAAAAAATTATTTCATAATTTTTCGAATGATCTAGTGAAATCAATCATTTTTTAAAATATAAGGAGAAAAATTATGGACAGAAACTATGAATATCTAAAAGACCAAGTTAAGGCGTGCTATGAAGAAATATTAGAAAAAGGTGATATATCTGATCCTTTAGATATTGAGGTTTATTCTAATTATGATAAAGAGTACCTTGGATCTAAAATACTTTTAACCTCTGGTGGACCTAATATCTACTTAGATACACGTTTTGGCTTAATGGAAGGTTATTGGTATAATGAAAAATATGTTTTTGAAGCGGATCCTTCACTTATAAACCAAATAGATAGTTATTTAGAGTATGAATGGAATAAAAAATAGAAACAAAAACAGGACTAGGAAATCAACTCCTAGTCCTTCTTTTTTTATTCAAAATAACCCCTGAAAAACAACTTACTCAAAACACCCTCTATATCAGCCATATAATCCTATGCCTGAAAATATAAAATCGCTTAAAACGCAAAACATGAAGTTATATTTTTACCTTCCAAAACTATTATCGTCCTTTTCATCATCTCCATCGAACTTGTGGTTTATAAAGGCATTAAATTCTGCTTTACTTGGACCCTTTGTCCTTTGTTTAGTTTTTCTAACAACTTTTTGTTTTGGTTTTTCTTCTACACTATCCAGGGCTTCAATTTCTTTTACCCTCTTATTAACAAGTTCTTCATGATAGTCTGCAATACCATTGCCATCCTTATCAAGAATTTCTTCATTGTTAATAGGCTCTTCAGCTTCTTTTTGCTTCCTTGCCTCTACTTCAGCCTTCATTCCATCACGATCTTCTTTTATTTTAGCATCTATTGCAGCCTTTCTTCTAGCAAGATCTTCTTGATGAGGATTAATAACTTCTTCTTTTTCAGCTTTAGATAAGTCCTTAAACATCTTATCTTCACCAGTTTCAGGATTATATACCCTTCTATATTTTAGACCAATTTGTTCTAGTCTTTCTTCAAGACTCAACTCTTTTTTAGATTCTTCTTCACGTTTCTTCCTGTTTTCTTCAGCAACTCTATTAAATTCTTTTAAGTTTAAAGCTAATCTTTCAGCAATAGGATCAGGATTATAAACCATTTCTCCATTCTCATCAGTTATCTGTTTAGCCCTAACTTTCATACTTTTATCTTTAAGTTTAGGACCTTTATCTACATAATGGTACTCATAAGTCCAGTCGTAAATATCAAACCCAGCTTCACGACTATCCCCTACTCTTTTTCTTTTGTTTAAACTAATATCCTTGCTTTCCAGGTACTCTTTAAACTTATCTTCAGAGTTAATATTAACATCTTTTAAGCCTTCATCAATGACTTCAGCTATATAAGCTTTAATCTCATTCCTACTATTTTTCTTAGGCCCTGTTAGTACTTCCCTACCATCTTTTACATAACCTTCTGCCCTTTCTTTCATTGTTAAAATGGATTGATTAACTCCATACTTTTCCATAGCATTATCTAATTTATGGGCGCAATGATAGAAGTTATATATGTCACCTTTAAGACCTTTTCCATCAATTGTTACAGTAGGATATAACCTATGAAAATGTATAAAACCATTGTCGGTTTGTAGGTAGCCTACACTTGCTGCTCCATACTCTTTGTAGTCATTAAGCATAAGCTCTCGCATGATATTTTTTGCTTTTTCTATGTCTTCTTCATTGCTTGGATCAAGCTCATCTAAAGCAAAAGAATTTATAATATGCTTGGCTTCTTGAACTTCTTTTTTACCTTCTCGCCTCCTACTTTCATTTAATTTATCTTTACTAGAAAGTAATCTACTAAAGCTAGAGTATGGATCCATAGCGTTAATACCTACAGAAGAAAAACCTACATTCCTAACTGCATCTTCATACTTAGTTTTTTCTAAATATTCTATAACTCTTTTACAGCTTGTAGTACTTAATATTTTTGTAATTCCCATAAGATACTCACCTCATTAGCTATATTTTTTAGCTCCTTAACTAGCTCTCTATATGATAAATAAAGTTCATCTGTTTTATAAAAATTTTCTCCAACTTCTAAATAAGGATTGTAAAGTCTTATAAGATTTCCTACATTATTTACTTCAACTTTTAGATCATCTAACGAGTTAGAAAGACTACTAAGTTTTTCTTCAGACAAGTCATAATTTTTTATAAACTGTCTTATTTCTTCATCCCTTTTTATCGACTCATCTATTTTTTCTTCTAAAACTTTGTCTTCAACTTCTAACTTTTTTCTAATATAATCAGACCTATTATACCTAGAATTATTAATCTTTTTTTCTAATTCTTCAAACTCTTTTTCAGTAAGTCTAGCATAAATTTTCTTATTTCTATTCTCTTTTTTTGGCATGTTAATTCTCCTTTTAGATTCACATCTTTAATTTACTTTCTTCATACTATCTGAATACCTATTCATAATTTTCTTTTCTACAAAAATATATGTATCTAAAAGATCTTTACTTACTTCGTAAACTAATTATTAGTAACTCTAATAATTGTTTTTATAAAAAATAAATAATTTTAAATTTTATTAAGCTCCTAGCCTAATAAAAAATCTTAAAAAGATGTCCACTTTCGGTACATCAAAATTATTTAAAACTTATGTTAGAGTATCTCCAAAAAAGCACTATGGCTCACTAAAGTTAGCCCATTTTAACCTATATTGTTATTTTACTGCTTTTTAGTAGATACTGCAAGCAATTTCAGTGTCACCCAGTTTAAACAAACTTAATTTTCTAGCGAAAATTGTGCCACTTAAAGTGCTTGCGGGGGTTCCACCCCTCGACCCCGTTTTTATAGAAAAAATCTCAGGATTTTTTAGTTAAGATCCATCAAAATTTCTTGAATTTTGATAAAAGGTAAGTACCTTTTAGGTACTTTTTTTGTACCCTTACGGTACATCATCAATATTATAATTAATTCTATGTACACTTTGGGTACATTATTTGTACCCTTAGGGTACTTGAGAAATCATACAATCTACTTCAAGTACACTTCGGGTACAATTTTTGTCCACCTGGATTAGCTCCAAAATCTTAATGCCTGTATAGATTTACCAAATCTTGCAAAACTATAAGTCCATAATTATTTGATAATATAACAATAAAAAATCCTAGAGTTAAAACTTCTAGGATAATTTAGTAAATCTTATTTTATTTTTTTAGTAACTGTTATTATTTTCGTTTAGGTTTCTTATTAAATCTGTTTTTGACTTATCATCATCTAACATTTCATTCATTAATTTAATTTTTTCTTCTTTTTCTAAATAACTTTTCTCGTTATTTTCTTTATTATGATTAAGAAATTGTGCATGAATGAAAAAGCTTAAATAATCGTCTTTATTAAATAAATCATATCCTAATCTTTCGCTTATTGTTTCAATAATTTGAATAGCTTCTTTACCTTTAGTGTTTCTAGTAGCTTTTGTTGTTGCAGCCATAATACATCTCCTTATCTAAATTTAAACCAACTTATTATTGAGTTACCTTCTTACAGATCTTTTCTTATAAGAGTTTCTGTTTCCTTCTTATAAGATTTATTAAATTTAAGACAAGTTAAGTATTGATTAACATTATTATACCACTAAAATGCTTGAAATCATGCACATCAATCCTAAATCGATAAAGCTTTAATTGATTATTAACTAATAATAAATAAATATGAAATGAATTTTTGATTACTACTTAATAAACCTAAATAAGGTGATTTAAAATATTTATTAAGAGTTTATTAACTCCTACTTATATAGAAATTAATTTCTAATTAATGTATAATCGAATTAGATATACCACTTGAAATTTAAAGGATGATAAAATGAAATACTACACAAGACCTGAAGTATCTGAAAAGCTAAATACATCTACAGTAACAATAGCAAATTACATAAAAGAACTTCAAGAAACGTTGAACAAAAAAGAATATGAAGAAGCTTTTAATTCAAGAAATCAACCAAATGATAAAGGTATAAAACTGTTAGAAGCTCTGCAGAAGGAAAAGAATCCTAATAGTAGGTTTATAGACTCTATAGAGGATTTGGAGGCTGAACTGTTAGCCTTAGAAGCAGAAAAGAACGAAGAAATATCTGAAATAAAGATAGAGTATGAGTTAGAACTTAAAACCCTTAAAGAAGAAAATGAAGCTTTAAGAAAAGACAAAGAAGAAATGAATGATAAGTTCATGGATCTTTACAAAGATACTAATGATAAACTTACAGAGTTAATTCATCAATCAAACACAATTGCAGCTTCATTAGCGCTAGCTAATCAAAAGATAGAGGAGCTGGAAAGCAAAACAATCGAAACAAAAACATATGAGTCATCCTATGAAGAACCAGAAGAAAAGAAGTCATTCTTCCAGAAGTTATTTGGAAAATAAACATTTCTAAGACTTAGCCTTACGCTATCACTTCACTTACGAATTATCAAAACAATAGCTTTGATTAATTCTTTCGTTTCGTTATCGCTACATTCTAAGACTTAGAAATAGCAGGGCAGAGCCTAAGGCGATTACTTGCAAATTAAAATAAAATATAAGCAACAAATCGGTAACTATAAGGATAAGACTAGATTAAACTCTAGTCTTTATTTTTGTTGATATTTTAAGAAAATACGGTAAAAGTCGATGAATACATAGAAAAAATAGTTTAATATTTTGCGGAAAATTACCTTTACTGGTATTTCAACGATAAAACTCCGACTTTAGTATGCTAAAGTTTAAGATATTTTAATAGATACATGATGTATCTATATAGATATACTATGTATACAAATGGCAATATGATTTCAATAGTTAAATATTTAACGTATATCATTGCCGATTTAAAGGGTTGAGTTATACAGCCAAGTTCTGTATTCAGTATGTAGATACTAAAGATATATCAGATACTGGTGTATCTATTGTACAAATGATTTTTATAGAATCTGTGGTTTTGTGCTCTATAAGTCAATTATATATTTTTCCTTATAGCAAATAAAGAAAAATATAATTTTTCTCGAATCCTATTATGATTTTGTGAATTTAAACATCGTTTTTAAATAAATCTATCCTTTACTTAACAATTATTGATTTTCCAACAAAAAGATTGAATTTTCAGGAGATGAAAGTTGAAAATAGTTCGTTCTAAAGTATAATGTATACATAATATATACAGTGTATCTATATGTATACATATAGGAAAATTATTTTCCTGGAGAATTTTTTCGATTTTTTTGAAAAAATTTTTATCGTTGAATTTTCAAGTGGTAGAGGGCGATTTAAAAACTTTGAAATAAATTTAATATAAAAGGAGAAAATTATGGTAGAAAATAATGATTTTCATAAAAGCCTAAACAGTAATGAAAGTAAGTCTCAAAAGAAAGATTCCAGGGTTCAATTCTGGACTGATGAAGAAATTAAAAGTAAGTTTGATGAAATAGTTGAAGACTTTCCAAGTCAAGAGCAAGCCTTTAAAGCTTTAATGGATGCTTATAAGCTTGAAGTCAGTAAAGTAAACCTCCCAGATCAAAGAGCTAATCTAGAACACTTCAACTCTTATATTAAAGCTATATCTGATGATTACCTAAGTATGGTTCGTAACTATGAAAATGTAAAAGAAGAAGTATCTATTAAGTATCGTGATGATATTGAGAAGTATAAAGAAGAAAGTAACAATCTAAAAGAAAAAGAAAAGGAACTACTTTCTGAGATCCATGAGCTAGAAGATAACCTTAAAGCTGTTAAAAAAGAGCTTGAAGCTAAGAATGTAGAAGCAGAACTTGTTGAAACTTTAAAAGAACAAAATGAAAGTCTTAAAGAACAAGTTACTGAATCTCGAAAATCATTGGAAGAAAGCCAAAAGACTATAACAAACTATGAAGATACTATTCTAAAACATGAAGAAGAAATCAAATCAAATGAAACTACAATCTGGGAATTAAAGTCAGATCTTAAAGCTAAAGATAGTGAAATAGGCTCTAAGAACGAAACAATAGAAGATTTAAAGGCCCGTATCGAAGAATACAAAGAAGAAGTCAATGAAGCTCGTAAAGAAACTCGTGAAACTATTAAAGAAAAAGATGAATTGATCCAAGAGTTAAATAACAGGATTTTAGAAGCTAATCTAAATGCAAGAAAAGCTGAAGAAAAAGATAAAACAAAAGATGAAAATAAAGAAAACAAAGAAACTAAAGAAGACTAGGTTAATTCCTAGTCTTTATTTTTTTTAATTCAAATGAACTGATAAAGCTATAACAAAACCTAATACAATTCCAAAGATTGTTAATACAAGCTTCTTCCATAGGGGGTTGGTTTATAATCCTTCATACTATCTACATCCTATCTAGTTTACTTCTCATCTCGCTAGGAGTTGCTTTAGTGTAAATCCTTGTTATATCTAAAGAACTATGTCCTAGTTGATCTGCTAGACTCATGATATCCCCACCAGCTTCTAAGTATTGTTTAGCCATAAGGTGCCTTATAGCATGAGGGTGGCATTTAGCTTTACTAACCTTACTCCAGCCTGATAACTTCTTAAGTCTATATTTAACAGTCGAATCGCTTATAGGATTGCCTTCTCTACTAATTAAAACAGGCCCACAACCTATCTTATTATCTTTTACATACTTACGGGCCATCTTACGAAGCTTACTGGCTAAGACAACTGTTTTGTGTTTACCCTTTGAATAAAACTCCATAGAACCTTTTCTAACGCTTTCTACTGTAAAATACTTAAGTTCGCTTACCCTAATACCTGTATAGTAGAAAGTCCAAAGCATAAGCTCATCACGCTTAGTGCCTTTCTTTTTAGCATAACGCATAAGCCTATTAAAGTCTGTTATAGTCATAATATCATTAAAGCTTTTGCTTTGAACCTTAATAAGCTTTAGTTTTAAATCTTCTAAACTATTATAGCTTAAATACTTGTTAATTGATCCAAGTTTAGAATTAACAGTTGAAGTCTTATAGTTTTCTATTAAATACTCTTTATAAGCTAAAAGCTTACCAGGTGTTATTTCATCTTCTGCTAAATAATCTTCTAAATCTTTAGCATCTTTTATGTATTTGCTTTTTGTATTATCTGCCAGCTCACAATTTTTAATATAATCTATATAAATTTCTAATCTATTTTCCATGTTAATACTACCTTTTATCTTCTTACTATCTTATAGATATTATACCATTAAAATCCCTATATTTAAACGTTTATCTATACTTTTACGACTTATCGATAGGAAGTTCCTATCGACAACTCAATTAATTTAAAGATTTTTAGAACAAGCTATTAAAGGTTGATAATTACAGGTTTAGGTGTGTTTATTAGCGAATTAACATTCAGTAGAAGTTCATAGAATCTGTTGATCTATTCAAAACTATTTTTAGAGTATTTTTATGAAAAAGAAATCTGACATGTATACTATATAGGTTATAATATATATGTTACTATCCCTAAACTGGTAACAGGAAGGGGGTGTGGCCAGCATGGCAGATCTATTCATAGACCTACTTTATTCTTTAACAGTTTCTATTATGGCAGGTGTACTTAGTCACTACATCTGCAAATGGTTAGATGGAAGCGATGATAAAGATAGTAACTAACCTAAAAAAGACTGGAGCGGCAACTCCAGTCTTTTTGTGTGTCCAACATGGTCGAACTTTATTCTTTTAGTCACAAACATTATACAGTCTAAAGGAGTTAAATACAAGTTTAAATGGTATTTTACGCAATTTCTTTGATATAATAGAATCAATATATTAAACAATAGGCCTTCTGATGAATTATTAGATAGGGGTTATAACAGCAGCTAAAGCTTATATGGGGTTTTATTTTTTATGTTTAGTAACTATTTATTAATTAAACATAAAACAGATGCTTAATTATGAATAATTTATGATATAATCGCTTTAAAGTAAAAAACAAGGAGAAGGTTATGAAATTGTGGAGAAAAATTAGTTTGTGGTGTTTGATTGTTGCAAACCTTTTTGTTATGGCTTCATGCTCAGGAGGACCTAAAGAAGTCAAAGAAGGTAGGAAATTGATAGATAGTGCTTTTAACGAACTGAAAAACGGAAATGTTGTAGATGCTTTAGAGTACTTTGAACCTGGAGCAAGGCAAGAGCTTAATAATACATCCTTCAAATATATTTATTTCTTTCCAGAAAACGTTGAAAATTATAAAGAAGTTTTAAAAGATTTTCTAAAAGATGCCAAAATAACCTACAAGGATTACGAGTATTATGAAGAAGACGACGAATATGTTCTTAATTATACTTATAAAGGCAAGGACTTAGAACATTTCGCAACGACCCTTTCCCAAGTTTTTGTAAGTGATATAATAAACAGTCCTCTTACAGATATTTTTGGAGAAATAATAGGAATGCCAGAAATACCTATTGAGCTTCAAGAAGCTCTAACAGAAGCATTCGGGGTTGAACCAGAACCAGGTGTCGATTTCTCAACTATATGGCCAATCGTTAGAGAAGCAGGGAATACCTATATTGATATGAATAAAGTGGATTTTAGAAATTTAGAAGATATAGAAACAGAATTCTCAATAGCTGTAAAACGATTAGAAGATGGAACGTTAAGGTTAAATTAAAAATTAGAGGAGAATATAAAAAGACTAGAAATAACTCTAGTCTTTTTTGTTTGTTTCTGGATATGCCTTTTTTATTTCTTCTTCTGTAAAGTCTGATATATACTTTTCGTAATATGTTCCATCTTCTGCTCTAAAGGTTCTATTTCCTTTGTTTAGTCCATCATCGTTTTTAAACTTAAATTCAAGTCTAACAACTTTACGTTTATCTTTACCTTTTCCTTTAATCCTGTTGATCTTTAAGTTTGGAAAGTACTTTGGAAGTTCTTTTTCTATAGGTTTTAACACTCTAAGATTGATATTTCCATAGTTATAGGACTCTGGTACATCCATTAATTCTTTAAACTCATCAAGCCAGAAGGTTGCATAACCTGTTGATCTGTATTGCTTTAAGAGTCTATAACCATTTTTGGAATAAGAAGATGATAGACTTGTTACTTCATCTAATTCTAATTTAGTGAATGAACCTGTAAGTTCATTAATGAGATGAGAAAAGCGTTCATTAACACAGATAGTTACAGTTTGCTTATCAATATCTATGGTGTATTCTGTAAAGAATACAAACTTGGTAAACTTCCTATCATCACCAATTTTAACATCTAAATGTATTAATTTATCATAAGTAGATTCAAGATCTTTAACAAATTCCTTTATAGCATTGGAATTGTTATATTTTGATAAACTCTTCAACTGTTCAAATGTTAGTGTAACTGATGTTAATCCTTTATTTCGCATCTGGCTCATAATGGAGAATAAGAGGTCTAGTTCAACAGATTTAAAGCTTTTCAATGGTATTTGGTTGAAATCATTTTTGTATACTACTAATTCGTTCTTCATAGCTTAAAGTTTAGCAGATTAAAAGAATTATTACAAGTAAATATTACGTATTTTATTTAAGTAATAGTGTTGGGGAATTTGTAATAGTTAATTTTGAAAATTAAAGTGTTGAAATACTAACGTTTAAAGGACTAACATTTATTAGAAGTGTTGAAATTAAGCCATGGGGAATTTGTAATATTTGTTGGGGAATCTGTAATACTTTTTGGGGAATTTGTAATATTTGCATAGCTAAAATTAAGTAATTCCAAGGGTTCTAGAAGCCCTAAAAAGATACTAAAAAATATATAAATAACTTGTATATAAAAAGCTAAAGCTGGAACACACAAAAGATATGTTTGGGGAATTTGTAATAGTTACTAACATATAAGAATTAAAACTTCATAGAACGACTTATAAGCGATTTAAGTATATAGGGCAGATATTTATACTAATAGATAGCTTTTGTAAGAGTAGGAGTCAATCTGTAAAGTATAGAGGCAATAATAACTAACAAATGAAATGATGATTAAGGTTTTTTTGTTTTTTTTATTGTAGGTATCTTATGATTATTTTTTTGGTGTCAAATTTGTAAGAAGATGGACGCATTGTCTTACTTTTTTTACACCGCTATAACGTTGAAATTTGAACTTCGTAAGATCTTGGTGTCATTTGTTTTTGGGTTAGCAGTAACAGTTTGACACCGAGTTAGTAAATTGTTAGAAAATATTTTAGGATTAGCCAATATTTCTCCTTGACTTCTAGGTATTAACAACAGCTAAAGCTGAAATGTGGTTTTGATTTCTTATAGTTTTGATTTTGTTTTGTGTTATAGTTTAGAAAGTTGTTTCAGGAAGTAACAAAAAGAAAAAAGAGTGGTTTAAGGTTTGGTTACCGATAAAAATTAAGACGATAAGAAAAAATAATAGAGTGTTACGGAGGTGTTACGGGGTGTTACACCTATTTTTTTTCAGATGTAACACTTTTAAACGGCTTGATTACAATGGTTTGAACCAAAAAAACTAAAAGTGTTACGGTGTTACACTAAAAAGCAATTCCTTAGATATATTTTTTAAAATTATAGAAACAAGATAGAAAAAAGGATAAAAAGTATAATAAATATCCTATTAAGTTGTAAATAGGTGTAACACCGTAACACCTATTTTAAAAGCGTTGATATTACAACGTTTATCGATGTTACACTTCTTCGAAAAGTCGCGTAACATCGCGTAACACCTCCGTAACACCTTTTTTAGAATTGTGTTTTGTAGCACAAAAAAAGAACCTCGTTTTTATAAATAAATCGAGATTCTTTTTTACTATTGTTTGTTTTGTTTTGTGAACACCCTAAAAGTCTTCTTTTCTTTAGGTGTTTTAAGTAACTCATCTGAGAACTTACTGAAGTAGATAGATAAGTTATTTGATGGTGTTGCAGGTACCGAGTTGGAGTCTACATCACTTAATCTGATATCAAGCCATACTTCTTTTGCTTCGTTTATGTTAAAGTCCTCTGTTAGTCTAGTTATTTTATATTCCCAACCATCAGCTTCCATGTGTTCTCTGATTCGTGGTGTGAATTGTGAGTGTGATAGATGAATATCACCTAGAACAAACTCTGTATAGTCGCAATATAACTTATATAGGAACTCTGTAGGGAGCATTGTGCTGGCAATCAGTTGGCTTTTAACAATATCATTGTAGAATGATTTTGTAGGATCTGACTTTTCTTCGAGTTGCTTTAATAAATCTTCGTTCTCTGAAGTCATCGCTATATCGTCTATGTCAATATCTAAGGCTTTATAGACAATGTATTCAAGTAGATTTTCATCGTATATATATTTATCTTTTACATCTGTATTTCTTTCGGTGTGATCAAATTGATAACCAAATCTAATTATTCTGATTCTGGATAAAAGCCCTTTATCTATGGTTTTAAAGTTTGGAAGACCATTCATTGATTGGACAATTGTGGTGTTAAATTTAATCTGATAACCGTCCTGGCCTTTCTTTTCAACGTTCATATACTCACCAGCAGTCATTCTTTTAAAGTTGTTACTCTTGCTGATATCTAAACGCCTATCATTATCATCGCCGATAATTAAAGCTTTACCTTCGGCTGTACTAGGATAGAACCTATCTTCTAGCTGTGCCAAGTCCAAGGAACTTGTGTTTTCCTCTCCAACTAAATTCATCAATAGTCTTAGGAAAGTTGATTTACCTGTATTGTTCTTCTCATCATATATAAAAAATGAAGTTTTGTTGTTATAATTAGGTCTTAAAACTGTAGCTAATAACTGCCAGATTTGATTGTTTTTGTTTTGGTCTTGTTCAGAAATTTTATTAATCCATTCAGTAAAAGACCAACCTTTAAATTCAGGCTCTGTAGCCTCTGGATTATATTTTGTGTTAACCCTAGATAAAAACACCTTTTGTGGCGAAAAATCTTCTAATGTTCTGCTTTCGTGATTGTAAATTCCATTTTTTAAAACTGTATAAGTTTTATCGGTAAAAGGCCGCTTAAACTCATTATCCTTATATAAACTTAGCTTTAATTTGTTGTAGATTTCTTTTTGTCCGTTAATAGTCACATCATCAACGGCGTTAATTAAAGTGTTTATATGGATTTTAGAGGTTGTATAGATACCTTTTTCTGTATCGTAAACTGCTAATGGAGATGTATCAGAAGGGAAACCTATTAAAGTAAAATAACAGTACTTTCTCAATATTTTAGTTACTACACTTGGAGGAACTTTACTCTTATCGGTTGCACGCTTCCATTCAGATCCTTCATTTTGTAGAATTTTGGTTATTGTTTCTAATGAAGAATTATAAGGTTTGCCGTCGATTTCATCTAAGTATTTATCTGGAAACTCTTTCTTTGAGTTATCTTTAATAAAATTTATAAGTTTTTCGTTAGTATAGCCTTCAGCTTCAACTTGGTCTGTTATATCCCATTTAGCAAACTCTTTACTTAAAGGATCGGCTTTTATATCTTTTTCATTCCAAACGAGTACTTTGATATCTTTTACAGTATCTTTAATCCCTTGATATAAGTTAAAAGCTTTAATAAAGCCTGGTCTATCTTTATCGGGCAGGATATAGACTTCTTTTATACCTTCCAATTGATTTAAATGTTGTTTTTTTATCTTTTCGCCTGGACTTTTTAAACAAGTAGCTATTAACCCAGCTTCTATTAAAGTATCAGCGTCTTTTTCGCCTTCAGTGATATAAAGAGCTTTAAACTCTTCTCTAGCCTTTTTAATCCCAACCCTATTGTATAATGTAGCTTTTTGTTCATCTGTAAGCTCATCTAAATTATTTCTTTTATTAATAAGGTCTTCAAAAGGTGTAGCCTTACCAACTTCGCCAGTTTCTTTATCTATTATTTTGAATCTTTTCTTCTTGAAGATTGGAAGTCCATTTTCATCAGTATAAACATAATTTTTTACAAAAATCCACTCTTTTTCAGAGTCTTTCTTTGTTCTTTTCTTGCTTCCTTCCGCAAGTTCTAAACCTTCGTTCATTTCTACAACATTATTAAAAACATTTTCAATATCTGGTGTTTTATTTGATTTTTTCTTATAATTTGAGCTATATGGAACTCCTTGTTCCATTTTAGAAGCTGATTTGATTAACGACTTAAGTTCAGTTTCACCTAAAGGTTCTACAAAACTTTGCTGATTATCGAGCCTAATCGCTTCTTCCATCTCATAATCGTTCATTCCTCTTGCTTTATAAGAACAAGCTCTACTATATAAAGTGTTGTTCCTGTTAGATTCATCTAGTTCTGGAAGATTTCTTAATGATATTTGAGTCATATTAAATTGAATTTAAAATAGAGTATAAAATAGACAAGTTTCAGCCCAATAACCAACCTGTTAAATGCTTAAGTTACTTGACATTTAACTGTTATTGCTGTATGATATAGGTAACAACAAAACAATTTTCGAAAAAGATCGGTCTAGGATGAAAATCTTAGATCTATTTTTTTGTCTATTTTCAGTTTCCTTAAACTATTATTAGATAGTGGTTTATGGTTTCCCGATAAGATTAAGAAAAGCCCTATATGCTAAGCACAGGGTTCACCCACTATTAGTATTTTACACACGCTCCTATCCACGCCTGTCTGCCTTATTAA
>CABTWT010000019.1 GCA_902488555.1 uncultured Anaerococcus sp. | reverse complement strand
AAGGGGCTGTTGCAAAATAGATAAATCGTTCCTATATCATTCGAGCACCCTCCCAGAAAGGTCTCTGTCAGCCGACGGGCTAATTACCTCCCTGAGCCGGCGGGCTAAACCGCAAACTTTCTGGGAGTGCACTCCAATGATGGAACGTTAGATATCTATCAATTTGCAACAGCCCCTTTTTCTATATATTAACGGAAAATAAAGGTACAATTATCCCATGGAACTTAACAGAAAACGCTACAATGATTTAGATACTTATTATAAAATCAAATATGGAAAGAAGATTATAAAATTGCCCCTAGATGGTGGATTTACTTGCCCCAACCGTGATGGGACTTTATCGTCACGTGGTTGTATCTACTGTTCTGATGCTGGGGCTGGAGAGTGGACTTATAGGTCTGTTGGAGATATCAAAGCTCAAATCACCTATCAGAAGAAAATCCTAGCAAAGCCTGATCGAGAGGAAGGATATATTGCTTATTTTCAAAACTTCACCAATACCTATGGAGAAGTGGCAAGAATGCGAGAGATGTTTTATGCTGCTATAAATGAATCTGATATAGTGGGACTATCGATAGCAACTCGTGCCGATTGCCTGCCTGATGAGGTTTTGGATTTACTTGATGAATTAAATAAAATCACTGACCTTACCATAGAACTGGGCATGCAAAGTGTCAATGAAGGCACTTTGGAATTTATCAACCGTGGATATTCTCATCAAGAATTTGATAACGGTGTTCAAAAACTATGTAGTTTGGGTATAGAAATGATAGATCATATTATAGTGGGATTAGTTGGAGAAGATATTGATGACTATCTGAGAGATATATCCTATATAAACTATCGTGGGATAGAAGGAATAAAAATCCACAATCTTTATATAGAAAACAATACTTATCTAAAATCCTACTACGAAAAAAACAATATAACTTATGATATGACCAAGGATGACTATGCAAATATTGTAGTAACAATGCTTCGTCATCTAAATCCTGATGTTGTTATACATAGGTTAACTGGTGATGGCATATCTTCAAATATAGCTTATCCACTTTGGTCAAAAAATAAGGGAGCAGTATTATCGACAATCGATAAAATCATGAAAGATGGAAATTTTATCCAGGGGGACCTATGGAAAGAAAATTAGCAAGCAAATATTATATAAATTCACTAGAAGGCGACAAATACTCAAAGAAAGATCAGACCATGCTTTTGGTAGTTGATGAGCAACCAAAACTAATGAAGACCATGGAAAATGGTGAGCTTACTGTATTAAACACCTTGGTTTTGATAAAAGCATTCAAAGAATATCAAATGCCAATCCTTGCAACAGAACAATATCCAAAGGGTCTAGGTAAATCTGATGATAGATTACTAGAAGAAATCCCAGAAGATAAGATATTTGAAAAGACAATCTTTGATGCAGCAACACCGGAAGTTCTAGACTTCATAAAAGAAAATAATATCACAAATGTTGTAGTGGTAGGAGCAGAAGGCCATGTTTGTGTTTACCAAACAGTGAGAACTCTCCTAGATTTGGGGCTAAATGTATTTTTTGTAAAAGATGCTATTAGCTCATATACAGAAGAACTTAAAGAAACTTCTGCAAACTTACTAGGTCAAATGGGCGCGGCAGTTGTAAATACAGAAATGTTATTATTTGACATAGCCTACGATTCCAAAGACAGCCACTTCAAAGTTATATCAAATCTTGTAAAAGAAATGAGAGCTAGAGACTAATAAATTTTCACCTGGTGATATGAAAATATTGCTGGGTGTTTTTTATTCTGATATTTTATAAAAGAAACTTGTCATTAATTGTTTTATTATTATAAAAAATAGTTTATAATAATAAGATAAAGTTTAAGGAGAGTTTATGACTAATACTTTGATAAGTCCAGATAATATTTGGATGATTTGGGCGGTTTTGTTAATTATTGTCGTCCTTGCAATGACAATAGAGAAAAAATATAAGTGGGGGCAAGTTTTAACTGGGGCAGTTATTGCTCTGATTTTTGCTGTGATTCTCACCAACTTAAAGGTCTTGCCTATGGAATCAACAGTTTATGACACCGTTTGGGACTATGCTATTCCCTTATCGATTCCTATGCTCTTATTTAGGTCAAACATGAGGAAGATTTTTAAGGAATCTGGCAAAATGCTCTTACTTTTCACTATTGGGTCGGTGGGAACTGTGCTTGGAGTCCTCATTGCCTTTGTATTACTAAAAAATGCCATTCCAAATTTAGGAAATATAGCTGGGATGATGACAGGATCCTACATTGGAGGAGGAGTCAACTTTGTCGCCCTAAGCCAAGTATTTGACCTAGACAAGACCATGGTATCTGCGACAACTGTTGCCGATAATTTTAATATGGCTATTTATTTTGTAATCCTATCAGCTTTGCCAAATATAGGATTTTTTAGGAAAAACTTCATCCAATCTGAAGCAAGTAGAGAACACAAGGATGAATTTAACAAGAAAACTTATATTTCGACCTTTGACTTGGCTCTAATATTTGCTACATCTGCTGCTATAGTTGCGGTGAGTAATGTTATTGCAGGATTCTTTGCAGCAAAAATCCCAACAACAAACGCCTTTAGCCTATTATTAAATCAACTTTTTGGCAATCCATATCTGATAATAACAACATTAACTATGATACTTACCACGGCTTTTCCAAAATATTTTGAAAATATAAGCGGAGCAGAAGAAGTTGGATCATTTTTGATTTATATTTTCTTTGTAGTAATAGGTGTGCCAGCAAGCATACCACTTATCATAAAAACAGCACCATTACTTTTTGTATTTTGCTTTATAATGGTTGCTATAAACATGCTTACAGTTTTAATTGGGTCAAAACTTTTAAAAGTTTCCCTCCAGGAAGCCATTATTGCCTCAAATGCTAACATCGGTGGCCCATCAACAGCAGCAGCTATGGCTATATCAAAAGGATGGTATCATTTGATAGGCCCTGGCATTTTTGCGGGACTGTTTGGATATATTATAGGTAATTACCTTGGAACAATTGTTGGAAATATTTTAATTTAAAAAAGAGCCATTTGGCTCTTTTTAGTTTGCACGTAATAGTAGTCTTTGGCTAATTATTCTGCTATCTTCCCTTGATAGGTGATAGATTACTCTTATTCCAACAAGTTCAATAAGGGTTGCAATAATTGGAATTGATGTTGCAAGATATCTTATAGAATTGGAAACTTCTACACTTTGGCTATTTTGCCCTGATATAAATCCTATTGCTGCTAAAACAGCAGTTGCGGCAGCAGAGGCTATAGTAGTACCAAGTTTTCTTGAAAAAGTATAGGTAGAGTAAATTGTTCCGTCATTTCGAGTCTTGTATTTATATTCGTGATAGTCGATTGCATCACCTACAAAGGCCCAAATATAAATCATAAAAAATGATTGGCCGATATTTGCAATTGAATTTATAATTATAAAATAAATTGGGTTTTCTATAGGATGGAAAAACAGTATCAAAGAAAGGCTCAAATTTATTAAAAGTGCCCTGGTTAATACTTTTCTTTTACCATAGATGTCACTTAATTTTGCCGAGGCTAAAAAAGCTAACAGGGTAACCGGGACTTGGGCTACAGTTGCTATGGTTTGAAGCTTTGGTTGGTTATAGTATTCTTTGAAAATGAAGCCTACAAATTGATTATTTCCTGTTATCCAAATCATAGATCCAATTGAAGCAATCATAATTCCAACTAGGGCCCTATTTGATAGGGCTTGTTTAATTGTCTTAAAAAAGTCATAATCTTTGTTTACTCTTTTTTCACTTACTAGCTTTTTTCTTTCCACAGTCATTTTGTTTAATAAGGTGTATGAAATAATGCAACCAATAGCACAAATTAAGGAAACTAGGGTATAGCCAGAAACATTTGGATTATTATTTTTATCCCAAATTAGCATAGGAACAAGGCCCATAATTACAAAGGCAATTAAAAGTCCACCAATTGCCCTTGCTGCAGATAATTTTTCGCGTTCTTTTTGATTAGTAGCAATTGCATTTGCCATGGCCCCAAATGGCATAGAAGTCCCTGTGTAGCAAATTCCATAAATTATGTAGCAAAAAACAACCCAAACATGCTTTAAAGTCTCACTAAGATTAAAAGAATTTATATTGGTAAAGCCCAATAAAATAGAAAAAGCCAAAGGCCACATAAAGATTTTTATCCGAGGCTTAAATTTACTAGATTTCGACAGAGAAAACCTATCTGGCAAAGATCCAATAAGGGGATCATCTATGGCATCATAAAGCCTTGAGAAGAGAAAAAGACCTGACATAAATCCTACATTGATTCCTAAAACATAGGTGGTAAATATAAGATAATATGCATCAAAAGTAAGGCTAACAAAGGAGCCACCAATGTCACCAAACATATATCCAAGAACATCCCTTTTTCCAAAGGGTCTGTGATTTTGTGATTTTTCCATTATATCTCCTAATAATAAAAAAATAATCGCAAAATACTTTCTTCCTAAATAAAGCTTACCCGAAAAATTTACTAAATAAACCCTAGAAATTTTTCGCTAATTTATAAAAACAGATTATTTTTTAAATATCATTTTAACTTGGGCACCAGATTTATTATTTTCTTTATAATTACTTATTTTTAAGTGGCCTCTATTATTTTTTATAAGATCATTAGCTATACTTAGGCCTAAACCATGGTTAATTTTATCGCTTTTTGTAGTAATATTTTTTTGGGGAAATTGTTCTAAGATTGCTTTATTAAAACCAGGCCCCTCATCTTTTATTTTAATCGTATAAGTGTTGTTATGATTTTCTAACGATAAATATATATTTCCTTTTTTATTATTGTGTTCACATGAGTTTATTACTATATTTTGTATTGCAGTAGCGATTTGCTCTTTATCTAATTTTATATCAGAAGTTTCTTTAGACACTATGATTAAACTGGTCGTTTCGTTAATTGATATTGTTTTTGCTATCAATATCCAATAATTAACTACATCTTTATCCACTAGTTCAAAATTTGTATTTGCAGTTTTTGAAATATTATTTAACTTTTCGGTGTAAATGTATAAACGCTTTAATCCAATTTCAATGCCCTCAATGTATTCTTTTTGAAAGTCGCATTGGTTTTCCTTTATTAGCTCAGCATTACCTTTAATTAAAGTTAAGGGTGTACGGATGTCGTGGGTTATTGATTCTATTAAATCTTTTTGATTTTTTTCTGTTTGCCATTGGTCATGTAAGGACTTTTTTAAATCTATGGCCATGATATCCAGAGAGTCTAGGACACTTTGGATTTCTGTATATTTAGAACTTTTTCTATCATAATCTAAATTCATATTCTTAATATTCTCATTGCTTGCAGCTATTAAGTTTATTTCAGATTTGATAACCTTTTGAGTTTTTTTAATAAGATAGGTAAAGCCAATTAGCCAAATTACAAAAGATGATAATAGATAGGAAAGTTCTACATTTTTGATTTTTCTATAAAGCTTTTCTGAGGCAAAGATTGGGGAGACTTGATAGACCAATACCAAGTCTTTATTTTCATAAGTTAATTTTTTAAAATATTTTGTATTTATAATAGAGTTTGTAGATGACATACCAATATCTTCGGCATTTTTTACATAATTTTGATATTTATGGTCAATTGTATTTTTAATTTCTTGGCCGTTTTTATAATATTTATAGTCATAGTAATAGGGAATATCATTTGGGCTAAAATTATCTTTTTTTAACATCTCTTCTACCTTGTAAAGATTAACTTCGGCATGGTTTGCGGGGTAAATAATTTTATTGTTTACTAGAATATTAAAAAAAATTAACAAAAATATAAATAAAAATGCTGAATAAAGTATCTCAAATATTGCATATTTACTTATTAATGATCCTAAAGATTTTCTATTTCCCATTTATAACCTACTCCCCAAATAGTTTTTATAGGATTAATTTCATATTTTCCAAACTTATTTCTGATTAATTTTATGCGCTCTGTGATAGATGTCTGACTATCGCCTTCAGCATCATAGCCATATACTGATGTATATATATTTTCCTTTGTAAAAACTTGCCCCCTGTTTTTTAAAAGTAGCTTACATATACCATACTCACTTTTTGTTAAACTAATTTCGCTATCCATGAAGTAAAATTTGGCTGCTAATAAGTCACAAGAAATGGGATAATCTACTAGTCGATTGTGTTTTTCTCTTTTCTCGCGTCTTATATGAGCCCCTACCCTTGCTCGTAACTCCTTTATTGAAAATGGTTTTGTAATGTAATCATCAGCACCAAGGGCAAAGCCTTCAAGCTTGTCGTTCTCAAAATCTTTGGCTGTTAAAAGTAAGATAGGGACATCAATCATATTTCTATATTTTTCCAAAAATTCAAATCCATCCATATTAGGCATCATAATATCTAGGATTATTAAATCGTATTCAGTAAAAATGTTTGGGTCAATAATCGATGCATCATTAAATATATCAACTATATATTCTTTTTTGAGGGTATTTTTTATTAATCTTGTAAGGTCAATATCATCATCGATAAGTAAGATTTTCATTTAATCCTCCGTTTTTGAGTACACATCCCATTTATTAAACCAGTTTGCAACAAAGATTAGAAAAATAATACTAAAAATTATCCCAAGACCAATAAATTTTATGAAAACTTTTAAAGATACTGCCCCTTGGGCTAGTAAATATATTAATTTTAGAGGCCAAACAAAGGGCAAAAATTTCCAAATCAAAGCTCCAAGTCCGGTTGTACCCAGTAAAATTGCCGCAAGTGTTAGAAAAATTCCTAGCATAATCGATCCGCTTTGGCCATATTTTAAATTTAAATATTGGTAGATTGGAATAAGGGGAATTATTGTAAAAAATACTAAGGCAATTAATATCAAAAATTCACCTGTATTTATAGCTTTGTTTTTAAAAATCATCCAAAATTCTAGAAAAATAACAATTGCTATTAAAATAATTAAAGCATACAAAATCGAGATTATCAAAAATTTTGCTACAAAAGTCTTTTTACGGCTTATGCCAAATTTTATGTCATTGGTATAAAAACTTGCATTTTTATCTGCTTCATAAAGCATGGGTACAAAAAAGCTTAAGGAAAAAGTCGATAGAATTGCAAAGGTTTCGAAAAAAGCATACATTTCTATACCTTCAAATCTATTTGAACCTAGTATATAAAAGGAAAATACTAGGGCATATAATATTGGGGTAAGAAATGAAACCCACCTTATGGGCTGCCTTTTTGTCCTTAGCCAGTTAGATTTAATTATATTAAGCATTTTCCTTATCCTTTCTACTTATAGATAAAATCATAAATAAAATATAAACGCTAAGACTTAGTGTAATTCCTAGAGTTATCACATTTTTATTCCATAGGGGTGAATTGATGTCTAAAAATGTTCCGTTTGGATGTACTCCAACAATTGGTGCTAGAATTCTCAAACTATAAGACCAAGGATAAAATTTCCACAAATCTTTTACAGCTAGGGTTGGGGATATAATTGATAAAATAAAGTTTAAAATTAGCAATATAAAACTTTTGCTAGATAAACTCATTATAAAAAACGAAAATCCTACTAGTGGTAGAGACCCTATGAATAAAACTATTCCTGCCTTTAAAAGCATAGCAAGGTTTATATTTTCTTTTAATATAAAATTAGCAATTATATAAATTACAAGGGTTGATATCATCACTATTATAAAAACTTCTGTAAGTATTATAAAAGATTTTGCTAGCTTTATCTTTTTCTTATCTAAGCCCAAACTTTTTTGCTGATTTAAATGACTTTGCTTTTCTTTTAATAATATATTTGTGACAAGCAGGCTGATTACAATTGGCAATATTAATAAAGGAAACCAGTTAAAAGCTGTTGCTAGCAAATAGCTATGTCCCTTCGAATTAGGACTCATTAGTATATTCATTAGTAGGTTAAATACTATAAAAATTATGGGTGCTAGTAAAAGTATTCTTGCATTTGCAGATCTTTTTTCTTTTAAAAGTTCAGCTTTTAAAATATTTACCATATTAAAAACCTTCTTTCTTTATAATATCCATAAATAAATTTTCTAAGTGATCGCTTCCTTTATCATTTTTACCTTCATAAGATAATTTTCCGTTTACAAGTATGCCAACTTTGTCTGCAACTTGGTCTACTTCACTTAAAATGTGACTAGAAATAATTACAGTAATACCATCATTTGTAAAAGATTTTATAAGTTCTCTAAGCTCTGCTATGCCTACTGGATCAAGTCCATTTGTTGGCTCATCTAGGATTAAAAGTTTGGGATTGTTTATAAGGGCCATTGCAATACCTAGTCTTTGTTTCATTCCTAGGGAAAATTCGCGGGTTAATTTATTTCCTGTATTTGTAAGACCAACGGTTTTTAGAACTTCATAAATTTTATCTTCATCAATACTTAATAAAGTTGTTAATACTTTTAAATTCTCATAGGCAGTTAGATTTGGATAGATAGCAGGACTTTCGATGATTGCTCCTATTTGCGATAAATCATTTTGACTAATCTTTTGATCATTATAAATAATATCACCAGAGCTTGGTTTTATTATTTGAGTAATAAGTTTTAATAATGTTGACTTGCCAGCTCCATTTGGACCTAGTAGTCCATAAACTTTTGATTCCTCAATATTAATAGATACACTATCTAAAGCTTTAAAGTCTTTATATAGTTTTGTTAAATTTTTTGTTTCTAATAAGTTTTTCATAAAATACCTCCCTTAGTGCTTTCAATTATAAATGTAAAAAATAACTAAATAGTAACTAATATTATTCCTAGCATTTTACTTGTGTATATTTTTCTATAAGTGGTAAAATATATGTGTTAAGACTTTTAAAAAACAAGTTATTTTATAAATAATTTTTTAATATATAAATAGAAAGGCTTTTTATGAATTTACATATGGGTCTTGATGTAGGGTCAACTACTGTAAAAATAGTAATTACAGATGAGAATTTCAACACCCTATACCAAGTATATAGACGACACAAATCTGATGTCAAAGAAACTGTAAGAGCCGTCCTAAACGAAGCTTATGATGAGTTTAAGGATGATTATATTACTATAAATGTAACTGGTTCTGGAGGAATGTTCCTTGAAAAGTATATGGGAATCAATTTCGTCCAAGAAGTCATTGCAGAAACTGCTGCAATTAGGAAATTTATTCCAGAAACCGATGTTGTTATAGAGCTTGGTGGTGAGGATAGCAAGATTACCTACCTATCAGGTTCTGTTGAGCAAAGGATGAACTCAATCTGTGCTGGAGGTACAGGTGCCTTTATAGACCAAATGGCGGCACTTCTTGATACAGATGCATCTGGTCTAAATGATTTATCAAAAAGTTATAAGAAAATATACCCAATAGCTTCTCGCTGTGGGGTATTTGCAAAAACTGACATCCAAGCCCTTATGAACCAAGGGGCAAGTCGTGAAGATATTGCAATCTCAGTCTTCCAATCAGTTGTTAACCAAACTATATCAAACCTCGCCTGTGGTAGGCCTATAAAGGGCAATGTCACATTTTTGGGTGGACCACTTCACTTTTTGCCTGCCCTAAGAGACAGGTTTGTAGAAACTTTGGGAGAAGATGGTAATACATTTAAAACTCCAGAAGATGCCCAACTTTATGTGGCAAAGGGCGCAGCTATCCTATCTGCAGAAAATGAAGAATATATTGCCTACAAAGATTTGATAAAGGAACTTAAAAAAGAATTGCCAGAAGATATGGAAATGACCAAGAAACTTGAACCACTTTTCACTTCTGAGAAAGAATACGAAGACTTTGTAGCTAGCCACAAGACAGACCAAGTAGTCTATGATGATATAGAAACTTATGAGGGGCCTATATATGTAGGCATTGATGCGGGATCTACAACCAGCAAGATGGTTTGGATTACAGAAGATGCCCATATCATTCATGAAGATTATAGGATGAATTTAGGTCGTCCACTCGAAATTGTAATATCTATGCTAAAAGATGCTTATGCAAAGAAAAATCCAAAGGCATACATAGCATCATCCGGTATTTGTGGCTACGGGGAGGACTTCATAAAAAATGCCCTCCATGTAGATAATGGTGAGGTAGAAACTATTGCCCATTATTCAGCAGCCAAATTTTTCAATCCTAATGTCGACTTCATCCTAGATATTGGTGGCCAAGATATGAAGGCTATGCATATCAGAGAGGGAATAATCGACTCTATCCAGCTTAACGAAGCTTGTTCATCAGGTTGTGGTTCATTTTTATCTACTTTCTCTGCATCAGTAGGCATGAGTGTGGAAGAATTCCAACAAAAGGCACTTTTTGCCAAAGAACCAGCAGACCTAGGAAGTCGTTGTACAGTTTTTATGAACTCCAAGGTCAAACAAGCCCAAAAAGAAGGATCAGAAGTTGGAGATATAGCGGCAGGTCTTTGTTATTCTGTAATCAAAAACGCTATTCAGAAAGTTATCAAGGTCCGTGATCCAAAGTCACTTGGTGAAAATATAGTAGTCCAAGGTGGAACTTTCTACGGCGATGCTATACTAAGATCCTTTGAAAAAATCACAGGCAGAAAAACCACGAGGCCAGAGATAGCTGGACTTATGGGTGCTATGGGAATGGCACTTATAAGTAAAGATAAGTCCACTGGCCAATCAACATTAGCAGACATAGATGAACTTGAAAACTTCACTTATAAGCAAAAAAGTGCTCGCTGTGGCCTATGCACCAACAATTGTTCCCTTATCATTAACGTATTTCCTGACGGTTCTAGATATGTAACTGGAAATAGGTGTGAAAGAGGTGCTGGTGTCAAAAAAGAAGAGACCATGGCCGATTTAAATATGTACAAATTCAAAAATAAACTTCTTTTCGATAGGAAGAGCTTGGGAGATACTGCTCGAATGGGTAGGGTTGGCATGCCTAGAGTTCTCAATATCTACGAAGATTACCCATTCTGGCACAAATTTTTCACATCTCTTGGCTTTGATGTAGTTCTTTCTGGCAAAAGTGACAGGCAAATGTATGAGAAAGGAATCTCCTCAATCTCATCAGAAACAGCCTGCTACCCAGCCAAACTTGCCCACGGCCATATAGAAGATTTGGCAGCCAGAGATGACTTGGATTTGATATTTTACCCAGCTGTTTTCTACGAATATAAGCAATTTGACAAGGCTCAAAACCACATGAACTGTCCGGTAGTTTCTGGATATCCTGATCTTATCAAAAACAATGTAGAAAGTCTAGAGGGCAAAAACTATATGAATCCTTACCTATCTCTAGAGAGCGAAAAAATTATCAGAGATAGATTAATAGAAGAATTTGAGGGCTACAGCCACAATGGCAATGTACTTGGCAAAAAAGAGATAAAAAATGCAGTAGCAGCTGCTTGGCAGGAACTCCAAGACTACCATGACCAAATAAGGATTCGTGGCAAGGAAATAATTGACTATGTAAATGCTAACAAGCTAAATGCCATAGTCCTTGCTGGACGTCCTTATCACATTGATCCTGAAGTTAACCACGGCATACCAGAGTTAATAGAAGGAATGAAAATCCCAGTAATTTCTGAAGATGCTGTTGCCTACAACATCAAAGATATAGATGCTAAGGTTCGTGTACTTGACCAATGGTCCTACCACGCAAGACTTTATAGGGCTGCAGAATATGTAGCAGACAATCCAAATCTTCAACTAATCCAACTAAATTCCTTTGGTTGTGGTCTAGATGCTGTTACAACCGACCAAGTCCAAGACTTATTAGAAGCTCACGGCAAAATCTATACACTACTAAAGATAGACGAGGTATCAAACCTTGGTGCCATCAAAATCAGAATAAGATCCCTTCTCCAAGCCTTAAACCAAAAGAAGATGGAAGGTATTGAGTTTAAGACAGACCTAGATAGGCTGGATTACTCTACACCAGAATTTACTAAAAAAATGGTTGAGGAAGGTTACACAATCCTTGCCCCACAAATGGCCAGAGAACATTTTAGGATATTGGCGCCAGTATTCCACCAATATGGGATAAATATTGAGTTCTTGGATACAGTAAATGACAAGGTCCTTGACCAAGGGCTAAAATACGTAAATAACGACTCCTGCTACCCATCAATTACAGTAGTTGGTCAATTTATGGAAGCTGTCAACTCTGGCAGATACGATACAGACAAGCTTGCAATAGTAATGACTCAAACTGGAGGAGCCTGCAGGGCAAGTAACTACGTTGGCTATATCAGAAAGGGACTTAGAGATGCAGGGTATCCAGACATTCCTGTAATTGCAATCTCTGCCCAAGGAATCGAGACCAACTCAGGATTTGATCTTAGAAAACCATCGGCCATACCATTTTTCAAAAGAGGATTTAGGGCGATAATATTTGGTGACTTGATAAACAGAGTATCAAATGCTACTAGACCTTATGAAGTGGAAAAGGGAGCAACTGATAGGCTAAAAGAAGACTGGATTAGTCGTCTTGAAGTACTTGCTCCAACAATGACTGATAGGGAGTATAAGACGATAGTCAAGGAAATAGTGGAAGATTTTGACAATATCCCAGTAAAGGATATCAAAATTCCAAAGGCAGGAATTGTAGGAGAAATCCTTGTAAAATTCTTGCCAGAAGCCAATAACAACCTACAAAAGGTCCTAGAAGCTGAGGGAGCCGAGGTAATCCTACCAGACCTAACAGACTTCTTTATGTATTGTATGAAAAACTCAGAACTTAAGGCAGATATTTATAAAAAGTCCAAGATTTCTGCAGGAATTGGGAAAATTGGCATAAGCATTGTCGAATCCTACAGAAAACCAGTAAGACAAGCCTTGAGAGAATCAAAGAGATTTAATGAACCGGAATACATCGACCAAATCGTAGAATACGCATCAGACGTAACAAGCCTTGGTAACCAAGCCGGTGAAGGCTGGCTGCTTGCTGGTGAAATGGTAGAACTAATCCACGCTGGCGCACCAAACATAGTCTGCATCCAACCATTTGGATGCTTGCCAAACCACATAACTGGCAAGGGTGTTATGAAAAAAATTAGAGAAGAATACCCTGAGGCCAATATTGTGGCTATAGACTATGACCCAGGTGCAAGCGAAGTCAATCAAGTAAACCGTGTCAAGCTAATGATGAGCCAGGCACGTGACAATTTGAAGCAAAAAGAAATGGCGAATAATAATTAACAATGGAGGGGCTTAGGCCTCTCTTTTCGATTTCAATAAAATGCCATTGATGGTATAATCTTTCTTAAGAAAAGGAAAAGAGAGATATATGAAAGCTAAAAGATTTTTTATTACACTTCTTGTAATATTAGTAGGATTTTTCGGATCGAAATTTATACTAGACAGACTTGAAGCCAGCCAAAGATTCAATATCAATGGTAACGAAAATATATTAAATGATGATGCAATAAACAAAGAAGAAGGCCAATATTTAATACTCTTAGTTGGAGTTGACAAGAACGGCAATGACGATAACACTGACTTTACTAGAACAGATACAATCATGCTCGTAAGTGCTGACACAAAGACCGGTGAAATGGAGCTTTTGTCCATCCCTCGTGACTCAAGAGTGAAGATTAGAGATAAGTTTGACAAGGTTAACCATGCCCACGCCTTTGGTGGTATAGAGCTTACTATGCAAACCCTAAGGCAATTTTTGGGTCTTGATATAGACTATTATGTCCAAGTCAACTACCAAGCCTTGATAAACATAGTCGACGCACTTGGTGGGGTAGACTACGATGTTCCAGAAGGGATTAATATTCATAAGGGCAAAGTAAAAATACACCCAGGTCCAAACCACTTAGATGGTAACGAAGTTATGTGGTATCTAAGAACCAGAAACATCTATAACAATGGGGACATAGGTAGGGTCAATACCCAACAAGCTTTTGTAAAAGCCATGGTAGATGAGATGGTCAAAAAGTCAAAAGATATGAATTTGATGACCTTTATCTCAAACTATATAAAATATGTGAAAACAAATTTACCAATGAGTGCTATTCTTGATTTGGCAGGTCATATCAATAGTTTCTCATCAGACAAAATGTCTACACACACAGTTCCTGGCATGGAGCAGACAATAAATGGCACAAGCTATTGGATACCAGATTATGATAAGACCTGGCAAATTGTAGATGATAGTTATAGCAACTTCAAACTCAAAAATTGGAAAAAAGAAGATTCTGGATATGAAGAATACAAGGACTTTGGGCAAATCGAAGACCAATCACAAACATCTGGCATTATAGAAAAAAAAGATGAAGGCCAAGCAGAAGAAGCCCCTGTCCCACAAACACAAACAATTCCAATGCAAAACAACAATGAAAATTGGCAAGCACCTGCCCAAAATAACAACGAGCCATACCAAGCGCCAGCAGAAAATAATGATTATGTTGATGATGGCTACTACGAAGAGTACGAAATAATAGAATATATAACTACAACAACAGTAGAAGAAGTGCCAGTTGAAGAAGGAGAGTAGATCCTCAAGGAGGGGAAATGGATAGGCAAAGACGTCAAAGAAAAGACCAACACATAGAAAATTATCTAAAAACTAGAACAAGAGGAACAACCCTCCTAGACTGCGTATATATAGAGCACAATGCCCTATCAGACGTATCATTAAAGCAAATCGATACATCAGTTGAATTTATGGGCCAAAAGATTGCTATGCCCCTCATGGTAGATGCAATCACAGGTGGAGGCGATTCTTCAGCGAGCATAAATGAAGATTTATCTTCCATATGTGAAAGCATCAATATACCCATGGCAGTAGGAAGCGAATCCATAGCTCTCACAGATGAATCAAGCAGAGAGTCATTTGAGTTAGTCAAACAAAAAGAAAATCTATTTAGGATAGGAAACTTAGGATTTGAAAGAAACTATGACGATTTCATATTTGCCAGAGACCTCATAGACGCCAAGGCCATGCAAGTTCACCTAAACATTGCTCAAGAGCTAGTTATGAAAGAAGGAGACAATGATTTCCACTCCTCAATAGATATAATAGGAGAATTAGTAGAAAAATTCCCCTATCCAATAATAGTAAAAGAAACAGGATCGGGCATATCAAAAGAAGTGGCCCAAAAACTACTAGAAAAAAATGTCCAATACATTGACGTTGCAGGCAGGGGTGGAACCAACTTCATAGAAATAGAAGACCTAAGAGACTTCGAAATGGATTACTCCGACCTATACAACTGGGGCATACCAACAGCCAAATCAATCATAGATGTTAGAAGTGTATCAGAAGATGTATTTATCATAGCATCAGGTGGCATAAAAACAGCCATGGACGTAGTAAAATCAATAATCATAGGGGCAGATATGGCAGCCATGACAGGAGAAGTCCTAAACTACCTATTAAGAGGTGGCTACCAAGCCTGCGAAGACTTCCTAAAAGAAGTAAACCACAAAATAAAAATAATAATGGCCCTACTAGGAGTAAGAAACATAGAAGAACTTAAAAAAGTAGACTATAAACTCATAGGAGAGCTAAAAGAATTAGTAGAAGACTAGGAAATCCTGGTCTTTTTTCTTGGAAAAAAGAAGCAAAAAAGTTTTTATAATTAATGATGTATATTTTGTTTTTATATTTAATTATTATTTATGACTGTTGTTTTGATTTTATTAACTAACTGCATTTTTCCAACACACCTGTCATCCTCGAGGGAGCGAAAGCGACCGAAGGATCTCTTAAAAAATGATTTATATGGTGATAGATATATCTTCTATCTTATTATAATTTAAGGTTATTACTTCGTCTTAAGGGGGAAAACCCAGGGGAGTTCCGATTCTCCCCAACCGGTTTTCCCCCTTAAACCCCCATTTCCGCTACCCCCTCGAAACGGCCACTGCGTGGTGCTGTAATGTGTAAGAATTTGCTATGCAAATTCTTT
>CABTWT010000018.1 GCA_902488555.1 uncultured Anaerococcus sp. | reverse complement strand
ACCTACTTACTCATTATTTAAACCCTCTAGGTATGAAGTTTATTATCAGGATTTGGCAATTTGCCCCCTGTGGGTGTGAGTCTTAACCATATAAATGAGTTTAAAGTATGGCTAAATGTGAGTTGCCCCACCAGTTCTTACCCCACAGGTGTTCTTAATGTTTTTTATTTAAATATTTTATTGTTAATGCAATTATAGTAATTAAAACTATAAAAGTCAATTAAAAAATCAAGTTTTTTGTAAATTATTTCCTTTTTATATTTTTGTAGGTCATTGGAGATACCAATAGTAGCATTGGGTATAATTCCAATCTTCCAAATAGCATGGCAAGGGTCAATGTGAATTTTGATAAATCGCTCATCCTTGCAAATGTGTCCATTGGTCCAAGTTCCCCAATATATGGTCCTATATTATTTATTGTTGCTGCAACTGCTGTGAAAGCTGTTTCAAAATCGCTGGTATCTATTGAAACTATTATCATAAAGATTACAAACAATATAGTGTAGATCAAGAAACATCTATTTGTTGCCATTTCGACCTCATCATCTACTTTTTTACCATCTAGTCTATTTACTGTGATTCTCTTTGGATTTATAGCTGTTTTTATTTGATTTATCGCAGATTTAAACATCATTACAACTCTTGATACCTTCAGGCCACCTGCCGTTGAGCCAGCACATCCACCTATAAACATAAGTAGGGTTAGTAGGTGTCTAGCAAAAAATGGCCAGTTGCCAAAGTCAGCTGATACATAACCTGTAGTCGTAATTATCGATGAAACTGTAAAAAACGCATTTGATCCAGAATATAAGGGATCATTATAGATTGGCCTTATACTTATGAATATGAGGACACTTGCAACAAATATTACCCCTACATATGTCAAAAGTTCTTCTGATTTGAAGCTTTCTCTTACAGATTTTATAATTGCATAATAATATAAATTGAAATTGACTCCAAAAAGCATCATAGCTACCCCTAGGATGATTTCTATAGACCTAGAATCATAGAAGGCTACACTTGTACCATGATTTGCAAATCCACCAGTTCCAGCAGCTCCCATGGAAAATATGATACTATCAAATAAGTTCATACCAGCTAATAAGAGGGCTATTGTAGTTATAAGGGTTAAGGCAAGATATAGTATGTATAAAACCCTTGCTGTTTCAGCTAGTTTTGGTGTTATTTTACCAAAAGTTGGTCCTGGGACTTCTGCTTGCATTAGATTTGATGCTTCTTTGTTTTGCTTTGGCAAAATTGCAAGGGTAAAAACTAGGATTCCCATACCACCTATTAAGTGGGACAATGATTTCCAAAATATTATTGAGTGAGGAAGTATATCTACGTTTGTAGCAACTGATGCACCACAGGTTGTAAATCCACTTGCCATTTCAAAAAAGGCATCCAAAAATTTAGGATAATTTGTTGGTGTCAAGTAAAGAGGAATGGCTCCAATAATAGAGTACAAAACCCAGCAAAAAGCTGTGGTAAACATGGCTTCTCTAGTAAAAACATGGCCTTTGGTGCTTCCCTTTTTTACTAAGAAAGTTCCTAATAGTCCTGATAAGATGATTGGAAATACAAAATATAATTTGTCATTTGTGCCTTCTTTGTAAATAAAAGCAACTATCAAAGGTAAAATCATCAATAAAGCTAGTACTTGTAATAGCCTTCCTATAGCGTTATTTATAATTTTAATATTCATACTTACTCCAATATATCGTCAACTTGGGCCATATTCTTACTTTTTGTAATAATTAGAACCCTATCACCCTTTTCTATGACAGAATTTCCTGTTGCAACTTCAATCGATCCATCACGATTTCTATGTTCAATTATTGCAACTAAGGTGTCATCTTTTACCTTTACCTCTTTCAAACTATGGTTAAATAGCAAAGAATTTTCGCTTACTTCAAACTCTAGAACTTCTACTTGGTCATCTTCTAACTTAAAGAGGTTATTTAAGGTTGATATATCCTTTGAATCAACCTTTGACCTGATGACTCTGTTGATGTAGTTAGAAGCTACGGATTTTGGTGTAAATGTTGCATCTAGGTCTAAGATTCCGGTTATTTTTAGCAAGCTTGTTCTATTTACCTTGGCTATAATTTTTTCAATTCCATATTTTTCAGCAATAAGAGCTATCAAGATATTTTCTTCATCCATGCCTGTAAGGGCTACAACAGCATCGAAGCTTTCAACCCTAGCTTCTTCTAGTATATCAGGATCTGATCCATCTGCATTTATTACAACAGCCTCAGCATATTGCTCTTGGAAACTGATTGCCTTCTCTCTATCAATTTCAATTACTGTAACATTGAAATTTCTTTCAAGTAAGAGTCTAGTTAGATGAGAACTTAAGGAACTCGCACCAATGATGAGAACATCTTTCATCCTTATGCTCTCAGGAATCTCAGCCTTATAGAAGGTATCCACATCTTCTTTTGTGCCCATTATATAAATCTTTTGGCCTGCTTCTAGGATAAAATTTCCTCTAGGTATACTGATTTCTCCATGGTCATTTACTATGCCTATAAGCACATCAAATTGGTTTAAGTATGAGTCAGCCTCACTAAGTCTAAGACCAGCAAGTCTAGAATTTTCCCCAATAGTAATCTCTAGCATCATTGACCTATCTTCTAGGAAGCTTTGTACATTTCTAGCGTGGGAATATTTGATAGATCTCTGAATTTCTTTTGCAGCAAGGTATTCTGGATTGATGACTAGATTAGAACCAGTAAGTTCTACTATATTATCCAAATTGTTAACATACTTAGTATCTCTTAGCCTAAGTATTATGTCCTTTGCTCCCAAATTTCTTGCTAGGGATGCAGAGATAATATTAGTATCATCATTTCTTGTTAGAGCTATGAATATGTCACAATTATCGACATTTGCTTCTTTTAATACATCAATATCTGTTCCATCGCCGACAAGCGCCATGACATCATTTTGTTCAAGTAATTTATTTAAGATATCCTTATCTTGGTCGATTACCAAAATATCGTGATTTTGTAAAGATAATTCTTCTGTAAGATAAGAGCCGACCTTACCAGCTCCCAGGATAATAATATTCATCTATACCTCCTAAGCCTAACTAGTATAGCATTTATATATTTAAATTCAAGTTTAAAATATAGATAATTAACTTAATTATACCACATAGATACTTTAAAATAAGACAAAAAGGCAAAGAAAAAAGCCAACCTAAAAAAGTCAGCTTTTTGCCCTTATATATTTATTCAAATACTTGCTTTTGATAAGTTTCGTCTGTATTTTTCTCTTTGTAGTCAAGGTAGTTTAATGATAGTTGGTTTAGGAAAAATACATAAGCGACAACTATATAAACAATGAAAACAAGACTTAGTATCCCAGCAAAAATACTTGCTCCAATATTATCTCCAATTGACGCTCCAAGCAAAGCTACAATCAATACTATATATATAATAATTGGGGCTAATATCCATTTTAAAAATACCTTTAAGGTCTGCCCAGACAAATCCTTACCAACAACAAATACTTTTTTAAAAAGATCTCCAAAAGCCATATTGGGATTATCTGCTATGACAAAATATTGGTAGGCAGTAAATATATAATAAATCACAGATACTATTAGCAAAACTATTAAAAATATTAGCATTGACCCCAATCCAGTGTAGTTTCCAGCCAACGTACCCATTGTTAATGATGCTGCAAAAAATGTTCCTGTAACAATCACTGCTATTGTTGGGATTACATTTATCAATAGGCTAAGACCAAAATTTGTTGGCTTTATCACATGATATCCATCTAAGTACTCTGATACAGAACCCATCCTATTAAATAATAAGCCATGTGCTAGGATAATATTTGTAACAATACTAACAATCATTGCTAAAATCGAATAAATCATTGAAGGTTCTGAATCTCCCCCATCTATGGATGGACCGTTAAATAATTTCCCTAATAGAAAAACAACTAAGATCATAATAATGTGTATAATCAACACACTCGATAATTTAAAGTCTTCTTTTCGCATTTCTACCTCCTCTTTTATTTTATATATATTTACCCTATTTTCGGGTATAAACACAATGAGGTGAAAATATGATTATAAAATTTGTAAAAGAAGAACACGAAGCTCAAGCTCTTGATGGCGAAAACAAGGCTGGCTACTGCCAATACGAAGAAAAATCAGATGGCACTTGGGCTATCACCCATACAGTTGTTGATAGCAATTACCAAGGTCAAGGTCTAGCAGGCAAGCTACTTGATGAAGTTTGTGAAGCTGCTAGAAAGGAAAATGTAAAAATCATCCCTATTTGCTCATATGCAGTCAAGAAATTTGATCAAGAGCCAGAAAAATACGGAGATGTGGACGCTAGATAAAATTAATACTAGGAGTGCTAGGCTTGGTCAAGTAAGCACTCTTTTTTTTGCTCTTTTTGCAAATCTTTTTATAATATTTTTTATTTTTCATAATATTTATTACAAAAGTCAAAAATTTGAACTTATTATCTTAGTATCACAGATGAATTGGCTATTTTTAGGCATTTGTTATTTGATACGCTAATGTGATATTATTTACCTTTTATTTATCATTTGATATGATATTTTTATGAAAAGAGGTATTTCTGTGAAAAATGATTTGAGGAAAAAAATAGCAATACTTGCCTTATCTATATATGTTGCCAGCAATAGTGTAGTGTCCGGTACCCTTGCTTTTATGCAAAGAGACTTGGGACTTTCTATCACAAATGCTGAAATGATGATAACTCTTGCATCTATTGCATCAATCGTGACTATATTATTAAATGAAAAGATTACCCAGAAAATCGGTATGAAAAAGTGCGTGGATACCGGTCTCTTTTTAGTGGGTCTAAGTGCGATTACACCAGTGATATTTAAGTCGTATCCATCTATTATAATAAGCCGTCTTTTGATGGGAGCTGGTGTTGGCCTATTTAATGGACACAGTGCCAATTATATAAATGTATTTTTTGAAGGAGACGAGGCAGATAAGCTCCACGGCATAAGAATTTCAGCTGAGTTTATCGGACAAATGGCCCTATTATTTATTGCAGGACTTTTAATCAAAATTCAGTGGCAACTTGCATTTTTAGTTTATGGTTTTGCTTTTTTAATAATGTTCAATTTTAATAGGACAATTCCAGAAGTTGATATAAATGTTGAAAGTACAGTTGATAGTAAATTTAGAATAAGTGGCCAATTAATATTTTATGTAGTTTTTATAGCAATTATTATAATGAATAACACAGCAATAAGTGTAAGATTTCCAACAATCGCAACCCTAGCAAAGGGTCTTGATGCTGATGTAAGCCTATATATGCTAATCCTACCAATTTCCGGCATGGTTTTTGGCTTTATGTTTGGTGCAATCAATAAATTATTGAGGGCAAAAACTCTATACCTAGGTTTGAGCATTTATGTAATCTTTAATATGGTTATCGCCCTATTTGGCTACAATATGTATATTTACCTAGTTTCTATGTTCTTTTTAGCCTTTTCCCAATCCTTGTGTACCCCATACTTATTTGCAGAAGTTGCAAGATTTGCCAAAGGATCTCAGGCTCGTATAGCAAATAACTTGCTTTTCATAGGATGCAATGTAGGTGGATTTTTGGCTCCATTTTTCCTAGAGGGAATAAATAGAGCATTTAACACAACTTCCTTAACCCTAGCTTTTTCGGCCTTTAGTATAATATATGCTTTGATGCTTATTTTAAATATCTATGAAGAAAGAAAAATAAGAATGTAATTTGAGAGCAAATTTATAGCTCTCTTTTTTTTATATTGACAAGTATTAGCTTTATTTAATCAATGTAAAATGATAAAATAATATAAAAGGAGATTTTATGAGAATAGTTGATATAGTTTGTAATGACGAATGGATCAAAGATTACGAATTTTTTAATGAATTTAAAGATACAAAATATTTTGATATACTTCTAGATACTTGTGAAAATTTGAATACTGACATTCTTTTCAAAAGCAATGTCCACGGTCAAGGCCACATAGAAAGGGTTATTTTCTTTGCCCTAGTCCTTGCCTGGAAGTATGAACTTGACAAAAGAGATACCGATATAATCCGCTTTGCTGCTTGCCTACATGATACAAAGAGAGTTAACGATGGTTGGGATACTGACCATGGTAAACGTGCAGCAAGTGAATCTATTAAATATGCCAATATAGATAAGGACGATACAAATATCCTCCAAGCAGTAATCACTGCCCACTCTACAGATGATAAATATATGGAGGATGTAATCAGAGAATATGAGGTCACAGACTTTGATAGGGCCTTGTTTTTGGCTAAGCTCTTTAAGGATGCCGATGGCCTAGATAGGGTAAGAATCAATAGGTTAGATCCAGCCTACCTACGCAATGGTTTTTCCAAAGACCTTGTAGATTTTGCATACCTTCTGTATGAAAAGTACTGATTATTTGACATAATATTTATTATCTAATAAAATTATTATGTAATAAATTAGGAGAATTGAATGTCTGTAAGTGTAAAAAAAATATTTATCACATCTTTAATCCTTTCTCAAATTTTCATTTCAAACACGGCTTATGCTGATTCTATTATTTTAAATAAAGAAACAAGCCCTGGTGTTAATGTACGTAGCAAAAAGGATACAAATAGTGAAATCTTAGGTGGTATAGAAGATTTTACTATGTATGAAATTAAAGATGAAGATGAAAATTGGTACCAAATTAATTTTGACGGAAAAACTGGCTATGTTGGTAAATCTTGGTTTTATAGGCTTAGCCAGTCTAATATTATAGATGCCACAAATCTAAAAAGCGAAGCTAATAGCGAATCTTCAAACTCTGCTCCCTACAAGCTATTGGAGCAAACAAAAGTAACTATCTTAGAATTTGTAAAAGATTCTGAATTTGTGAAAGTTTCTTATGATGAAAGTTATAAGGATAACAGGAAAATAAACGTAACTGATATCGAGGACTTATCCAACAATGACTTGCTCTTTAGCCTATCAGATGATAAAGATTCTGGAGTAAAAACAGTCACTTTAAATGATTCTATTAAGGATATTCCAGAAGTAGTTACCCTATCCGAAAGTCCGCAAACAGTAGAAATTGGTAAGGATGAAGATAAACTAAAAGATCCTGTAACAGGCTATGTTAAGCTATCCTCCCTTTCTATTTCTAAAAAAGACAAGGAAGAATTGGAAGAGTTAAAAAATACATATGAGGATATGAATAAACATATCAAAGAAACTTTGGAATATGAAGAGTCTATCAGAAGCCAAGTAATCCAAGAAACTCATTATGAAACAATAACTACTTATGAAAATGTCCAAAATAACGATACAAACACATCTGTGATTGAAGTTCCAGTTACTGGCAATCCAGTCGGTGTAGAGCTTTATAAATGGGCTACCCAATTTGTAGGCCGTCCTTATGTCCTAGGTGGCGTATCTCTTACAAATGGTATAGATTGTTCCGGTTTTACCATGCAAATCTATAGGCAAATAGGAGTAGAGTTGCCACACTTTGCCCAAAGCCAACAAAGATATGGAGTAGAAATTCCATTTGGCCAAGAACAAGCTGGGGACTTAGTATTTTTTGGAACGAGCCTAAATAATATCACCCACGTGGCTATGGCTGATGGCAATGGCAATATGATCCATGCATCTAGCCCAAGAGTTGGAATTATAATAAGTCCTATTAGAAATCCAATTTCTATAAAAAGAATAGTACAATAGCAAAATCCAGACTCCATTGGGAGCCTGGATTTTTTTGTCTAATTATTTGATGAGAACAAATTTTCTATAGAGTTTACAATTGACCTAAAAAAGTCAAGTATTGAGTCAAGTAGACCACTTTCTTGAGCTTGGTTTACTGCATCATCAATTGAATCCTTGTTATTTTTATAAAATTCGTTGGCATTTTTTGCTAGTTCATTACCAAATTTAATAAGATTTTCCTTTACTTCTTTACTATCAATAGCTGATGAGTCTTGGTATTTATCAAAATAATTTATTAAAATATTTATGTTGTTTTCGCTTAAAATATTTTCAAGGTTGACATTTTTTAAGGCATCGTTAATGTAATTTCCTATCTGTTCACTTGATGCATTTTGGCCAGTTTCTTCCTTATGTTCGGCTAATTTTTGTTTTACTTCTATTATTAGCTTATCTAGCTCTTTTGGATCAAAGTCGATCTTGTCTTTGTTTTCTTCTGCAATATTCGTTACGGTTTCAAGCTCTTCTTGAGCAACTTTTGCCCTTTGTGGGTCGATTTCTTGTCCCTTTTCTTCAAGGGCCTTGTAAACACCTACTAGGGCAGATTCACCAGTAACTGGTGTTGGACTTGCTACAAATATATCTGCATCTGTAATCCCTGCAGTGATAGCTGCGTTGGTGTATTGGCCATTGGTTATTTGTGTAATATTTGCAGGTGTGCTTATATTTACCTTTATTCCTGAATTAGCTGGCAAATATTTTATATATACAGAGGAAATCATATTTCCATCTGGAGCCTCATAGCCCAGATATTTTTCTAAATCTTTGCCATTTACAGTTGAAAAATTAGTGTTTGCATCTCCAGCTTTTACTCCAAATACATCATTCATTTGTTCTTGATTTTTATTATCTAGGGCAACTCCATATATTACATCGTTCTTATCTTTGCCCGCTGCAAGGGCTAGGCTTGGTATCACTAGGGCAAAGGCACACAAAAGTGCTATTAATCTTTTTTTCATAACCCCTCCTATAAACTTGTGATTTTTTGAACTATTGGGTCAAGTTCGCTTGGATTCTTATCCTCTATTAGACCCTTATCTATTAGTTCTGCTATTTGTGGGTCTATTGGTAGTTTTGCTACTGTATCTATGCCATGGTTTTCTGCAACTTGATCAATATTGCTCTCGCCAAAAATCTTGTGGACACTTCCACAATCTGGGCATTTGAAATATGACATATTTTCGACTATGCCTATGACATCCTTGCCCATCATTTTTGCCATTTTTAGGGATTTTTCTACAACCATCTCAACTAAGCCTTGTGGAGTTGCAACTGCTACAATTCCATCTATTGGTAGTGATTGGAAAACTGTAAGTGGCACATCGCTTGTTCCTGGTGGCATGTCGATTAGTAGGTAGTCTAGCTTACCCCAATCTACATCTGTGTAGAATTGTTTGATAACTCCAGTTACTATAGAAGATCTCCACACAACCGGATCTGTCTTATTAGGCAAAATCATATTTACAGATATAACTTCAACTCCATCTCGACTGATGCCTGGATACATCAAACCTTCCTTGGTTCCTCTAACATTGTCATTGATACCAAAGGCTTGAGGTATAGATGGTCCTGTCACGTCTGCATCAAAAACTCCAACTTTGTATCCTTCTTTGTTTAATTTATTAGCAAGCATACTAGTTACTGAGGATTTGCCTACCCCACCCTTACCAGACATGATTGCTATAACATGACCAACTGATGAACCTTCGTTTAGATTTACTTTAAATTGGTCAAAATTTCTTTTTGTTTCCATTATTAACTCCTTTGTATTTAAAAAAAGCATCATATGATGCTCTTTTTATGATTATATCTAATTTTTATTAAATTTCCATAAAGAGGACTTTAAATATTTTTAAGTCCTAAAAATCAATCTTCATATCTCCATCTTTTATAAGGCCTTTTTTGCCCATTATTTTATAAATTATAAAGGATAAGACTGCTGGCAAAATAAAGTGTAGGAGTAGTATTTGCAAAAGCAAGATACTTACTGGTCTAGCCCCTGCCATGGTATTAATTGTGGCAATTTGTCCTACAAGTCCACTAGTTCCCATGCCTGATCCCAAAGGCGAGTTTTCCATTTTAAAAACCACTGTCGCAAGTGGGCCTAGGATTGCACCAGCAAGGGTCGGTGGCAACCATATCCAAGGATTTTTGATGGTATTTGGCACTTGAAACATGGAGGTTCCAAGACCCTGGGCAAGGAGCCCTTCTAGACCATTGTCCTTATAGGAAATTATAGCAAAGCCAATCATTTGTGCTGAACAACCTACTGTTGCAGCTCCACCAGCAAGGCCTGACAAAGATAGCATCATACATATGGCAGCTGATGATATCGGCAAAGTTAGGGCAAGGCCTACAAGGACAGCAACCACTATGCCCATCAAAAATGGTTGTAGCTCTGTTGCCTTCATAATGATACTGCCTAGACTTGCCATAAACCCTGCTACACCTGGTCCAATAAAGTCCCCCACAAGGACGCCTATTAGAATAGTGAGGGCTGGAGTTATTATAATATCAAGCTTAGTTCTTTTTGATACTAGCTTGCCAAATTCTACCGCAAAGATTGTCGCAACATATACCCCAACTGGGCCGCCAAGTTCATAGGCTCCGTTTCCCACAATGGTAACTGCAAATAGGATTAGGCTAGGAGCCTTCAAAGCATAGGCTATAGAAACAGCTATAGCAGCTCCTGTGGACTTAGTAACAAGTGGCCATATACGCTCAGTAAGAAAGTCTATGCCAAAGCTAGTGCCTATAGAATTTAAAATAGTTCCAACCAAAAGCGATGCAAAAAGACCAAAGGCCATAGCCCCTAGTGCATCGATAATGTAGACCTTGGCTGAAAGGTCGATGTTTTGTTCTTGTAAATATTTTTTCATGCTAATTCCTTTCAAATGCTTTTCGTTAAGTATAGCACAAAAATATTCAATTGTATATACACTGAAAAATTAATTCAGGTAACCTTTATCTGACAAGGCTTTTTTTATTTTGTTAAAGTCTTCTTCGCTTTTGACTTTAATGGTGTGGTAGTGGATATTCTCTGTCAAATTCTTCAAAGGAATGGAAGAAGTCATATTTTTGACAAAATTTGTAACGCCAGATCTAGAATGTATGTCCAAATCCTTTTTAATCACCCCATAGACAGGATGGTTGATGAAGACATCTACTATTATTCCACCGTTATCAACAATAGTATTTAGCTCATCTCTTATATCCTTATCCTCATGGTGGGATTCTAGGATATAGGTCAATGAACCCTCACCATCTATCTTGTATCCCCTATTTGTAGATATGATATTGATACCAAAAGCCTTCAAAACTCCTATGTCTTTTACTATAATTTGCCTAGAAACACCAAATCTTTGGGCCAAAGCTTGTCCACTTTGGGGATCTTCTTCTTCTTGTAAGATTTTTATTATCTGATTTTGCCTATCACTTATTTTCATTTTTTACCTCTTTTCTCTAATATACCTTTAAAGCTTGACATTTTTAAATTATAATGTATTATAAGTAAAAACGAAGAAGAGATGAGTAGCTAGATTAAATTTTATAGAGAGTCCCTGACGGTGGAAATGGGATAAAGGCTTGTTTAGTGAATAAAAACTCGGAGTACCTTTGGGGATGATTTGATCTAAAGGCGGGATTGCCCGTTATAGCAATAGAGTATGTATGTACTTGATGAGGTGTATATCGTGAGGTGTACATAAATTTGGGTGGTAACACGGCACAATCGTCCCAAGGGATGATATGAGCGCGTGTATTTTTTTACACTTTTTTAGCCCAGAAAGATTAGGAGAGAAAACATGAAAAAAGTAAGAAAAATTATTTTGACCTTGTTAATCACTATTCTAGCCTTTGCTAGTACAAGTTTTGCAAGCTCAAATGACAAAAAGGTCCTAAGAGTTGGCATGGAGGTCAACTACGCTCCTTATAACTTCTCAGAAGTAGACGATAGCAATGGAGGGGTTCCTGTAAAAAACTCCTCAGGAGAATATGCCAATGGTTACGATATAGCCATAGCAAAAGAAGTTGCCCAAAGTCTTGATATGGATTTGGAAGTTTATAAGATTGATTGGGACGGTCTAATCCCTGCCCTTACCAGTGTAAAGATAGACGTTATAATTGCTGGTATGAGCCCAACAACTGAGAGAAGAGAACAAATAGATTTTACCGACTCATATTATGATGCTGTAGTTGGAGTAATCTTAAAGGAAAATTCCAAATATAAAGATGCTAAGTCTATAAAAGACTTTGCAGATGCAAAACTTACTGGTCAATTGGGAACATATCACTATGACTTGTTAGATCAAATGCAAGATATAAAAAAGGAACAAGCCCTTGATTCATTCCCAACTATGATTGCCGCAACTAAGGCAGGAACCATCGATGGCTATGTTTCTGATAAGCCAGGTGCCGAAAGTGCCATGACTGCAAACAAAGACCTTATCTTTGTTCAATTTGACGAAGATAATGGCTTTACAGTTGACTCATCACTTACATCAATTTCTATAGGTGTCAAGAAAAATTCTGACCTTACTCCAAAACTTAACCAAGCCTTAGAAAATGTTTCTAGCGAACAAAGGGAAGAATTGATGAAGGAAATGGTCCTACTAACTACTGCAAATGAAACTAGTGGAGAAAATCCAACTTTCTTTGGAGAAATGTCACAAATCTGGCAAAAGTACTCTTCCCTATTTCTTAGAGGTATAGTAAACACCCTATTTATTGCTATACTATCTACAATACTAGGATTTTTGATAGGACTTCTCGTTGCAGTTATTAGAAAAATCGAGATTAACAAAAGCAAAAATAAATTTTCTTATATCCTTCATAAGATAATAAACTTTATCTTATCAGCTTATGTAGAAATATTCCGTGGCACACCTATGATGGTCCAATCTGTAATAATATTTTATGGGCTAAAACAATATTTTGATATTGACCTATCAACAATGTTTGCAGCAATCCTCATAGTTTCCATAAACACAGGAGCTTACATGTCAGAGGTAGTAAGAGGCGGTATTAATTCGATTGATAACGGCCAATTTGAGGCTTGTAAGGCCCTAGGAATGACACATTTTCAAACCATGACCAATGTTGTTTTGCCACAGGCAGTGAAAAACATCTTGCCATCTCTGGGCAATGAATTTGTAATCAATATCAAGGATACATCAGTCCTTAATGTAATATCTGTAACAGAATTATTCTTTATGTCTAAGTCTGTAGCAGGATCAACCTACCAGTACTTCCCAACATATTTGATTACTGCAATAATATACTTTGTACTAACCTTTGTTATTACTAGAATAATCAATCACTTAGAAAGAAAAATGAACGGAAGAGAATATATCCACGAAGCAACTACAGGAGTAAAAAATGCCAATATTAAAGGTTAAAAATTTGGAAAAAAAGTTTGGTCAAAACTTAGTCCTAAAAGATATAAATTTTGAAGTTAATAAAAACGAAGTAGTTTCCATCATAGGTTCTTCTGGTTCTGGTAAGTCAACCTTGCTAAGATGTTTAAACTTACTAGAAAGACCAACTAGTGGCGAGATTTACTATATGGACAAAAATATCCTATCTGAACACTTCGATGAAAGACACTACAGGTCTGAAGTAGGCATGGTTTTTCAAAACTTTAATCTTTTTGAAAACAAAAATGTCTTGGAAAACTGCACCCTGGGCCAAGAAAAAGTTTTGAAAAGATCAAAAAAAGACGCCCAAGAGCTAGCTATGAAATATTTGACCGATGTTGGAATGGATGGTTTTAAAGATTCCAAGGCAAGCCAGCTATCCGGTGGACAAAAGCAAAGAGTTGCCATAGCCCGTGCCCTTTGTATGAATCCAAAGGTTCTATTGTTTGATGAGCCAACTAGTGCACTTGACCCAGAGATGGTAGGCGAAGTACTTGAAGTTATGACAAAGCTTGCCAAAAGTGGGATAATAATGATTGTAGTAACCCATGAGATGGACTTTGCAAGAGATGTTTCTACTAGGGTATTATTTATGGATAAAGGTATAATCTTAGAAGATGGAAAACCAAATGACATTTTCACAAATCCGACCCACGATAGAACTAAAGAATTCTTATCTAGGTTTTTAAATAATTAATAAGAGGAGAAAATATGACAGACTTAGTAGAAATATATTCCACCAGCGAAGACTCATTTGCCGTTGGCTATATAATCTATCAAGAAAATAATAGACTATTTACCCACCTTGTAGATGACCAAGGCAAGCTTGATGGTTACCTATTGTTTGATACTAGGATGATTGATGGAATCGAAACAAATACAGACTACCTTAAAAAGATCGAAAAATATATGGATTTTTGGGGCAATATTTCTATAGGTGACAGCGACAATGAGATCTATAAATCAAAACCTGACTTCATAGATTTGATTAAATACGCCAAAGACAACCACAAAATAATCACCCTTTCAACAAGCTTCGATTATTTTGACTCTATAACAGGCTTTGTAAAATCTTATGATGATGAAAAAGTTGTAATAGATGCACTAAATCAAACAAATGCAAAAATCTTTGACCAATTTGAAATTGCTATAACAGACCTTGTAACCTTGGAAATAGAATCTATAGACAATTTTCTACTTGGATATGCTCACAAAAAATCATGAATAACACCTTACTTTTAATGATATTAAACTTGGTTGGAAAAATCTTCTCATTTGTACGTGAGATGATTTTTTCTTTTACCTATGGTACTGGCGATATTACTGATGCTTTCAATACATCAACCACAGCTGCAACCTTGATTTTTTCAGTAATAACCTACGCCCTATCCAAGACATACATACCTACTTACAATGAGGTTATTAAAAATGGCGATGAAAAATCTGGAGACCATTTTACCAATAGACTTCTAGATTTTATGCTGTTTCTAACTACCCTTATGATGATATTGGGTCTTGTATTTGCACCATTTATAGTAAAACTTTTTGCAGCAGGCTATAGTGGGGAGAAACTAAAAATTGCCTCCCTCTTTATGAGAGCTGTCATACTTACTATTTATCCAAATGTCTACGCAGCAATATTTTCTGCATATTTGCAAGTTAAGGGAGATTTTCTTACTCCAGCCTTACCTCTGGTCATCATGAATATATTGCTAGGACTTACAATAATGGTCTCAAAGGGCAATGTTGCCATAATGGCAGTTGGTATATTTTTGGCATACTTCCTACAATATGCTATGTTCCCTCGTGCGACAAAAAAAGCTGGTTTTAGAAGAGAAAAAATTAGCTTTGGCCTTGATCCCAATGTCAAAAAACTAATCATCCTTTCTTTGCCAACAACCTTTACCATGGCAGCAGTCTACATATCAACCATTGTAGACCAATCATTTGCATCTATAGTTGCTCCAAATGGAGGGGTATCAATAGTAAACTATGCCCTAAAGATTTTAAGAATAGTAAGTTCAACCTTCATTATTCCCTTCCAAATCACAGCATATCCAATCATAGGAAAGCTAGTTGCAAATGGAGACATCAAGGCTATGAAAGATTTGACAGGACAAAGCCTGGTTAAGATAATGACCCTATTTATCCCATCCATTATAGGCCTTATGGTTTTATCAAAACCTATAATCACCTTTGTCTATTACAGGGGCGAGTTTACCTATCAAGATATGCTTGCAACAAGCAAGGTTCTATTTTACTATAGCCTTTACCTTATAGGTCCAGCCTTAGCCGACTTGCTCTACCTATCATTTTTTAGCCATCAAAACACAAAAATACCAACAATTATTGCTTTTATTCAGTTGGGGATTAATATATTTTTGGACTTTGTCCTATCTAGGGCCTACGGCTTAGTTGGTCTAGCCCTTGCTACAACATTTAGCCAATTTTCAGCAGTTTTAATGGCTCTAATAGCCTATTATAAATATTTTGGTAAGCTAGATTATCCTTATATCTTAAAAAATATAGGAAAGATTATCTTAGCTGGAGGAGTCATGGGAGTATTTACAAAATTCTTCTTTTCCATAAAACCATCCAACCTATGGCTACTAGTAACCATTGCCCTTGCAGGGCTAGTATATGTTGGGCTAGTATATATACTAAAAGTCGACGAATTCGACCAAATACTAGCAGCCTTTAAGAAGAAAAAGAAAAAGCTTGAGTAATTCTCAAGCTTTGTTTTTTATAAATCTTTGATATTCATCTTATCAAGTTCTT
>CABTWT010000017.1 GCA_902488555.1 uncultured Anaerococcus sp. | reverse complement strand
GGAGAATCCTACTAGGTAAGGGGAGAAACTTATTATAATAATAGCAGTACCAACCATAGTTGACAGGCCTTGGATTATATCTTTTAGACAAGCTAATAAGTTATGAAGGCTACCGAAGCTTATGGCTGCTCCTGCCTTTTCTTTAAGGTCTAGAACATAGGGATTTTCAATATTATAATAGCTTAAATCTATGGCTTTTTTTGATATTTCAAATGACACATGTTCGTTGATAGCAAGTCTTCTTACAAACTCTCTTCTATTGGATAAGCGAGATAAAGTTTTTAGGGTAAACTTTGCTATTACTAGTATTATAATTTGATTAATAAAGTCAGCTACTGGTCTAGGATTTATCAATTGGCCTATAAAAATCATTGGAACATAGACATTTACCAAGGTTTCTAATGCCGGCAATATAGAGTTAGCAAGGAGAGCTAGCAAATATAAGGGGTCATTTTTTCCTATTATATTAGTAAGCATTGCTAGGGCTTTGTATTTATTTTTCATTATTTTCCTCCTCGTAATATTTCTTTTGACTCTCATACATTTCTTTGTAGAGGCCGTTTTGTCTTAATAAATCATCATGGCTGCCAAATTCTTTTATCTTCCCACCATCAAGGAGCAAAATCTTATCGCAAAATCTGGTAGATGCTAGTCTGTGGGAGATAAAAATTAGAGTTTTATCTGATGAAATATTCTCTATTTGCCTATATATTTCTTCTTCAGCAAGGGCGTCTAAAGATGCAGTTGGTTCATCCATGATTATAGCTTTGGCATCTTTCTTATATAAGGCGCGGGCAATGGCAAGTTTTTGATTTTCTCCACCTGAGAAAAGTGTCCCGTCTTCGTGGATATTTTTTGTCATAGGAGTATCTATTCCTTTTGCTAGCTGGTCTAACTTATAGGCTAGACCAGCAGCTTTTAGTGATTCTACTACTCTATCTCTGTTGATATTTTGAGAACTTGCTGCGACATTTTCTGCTATACTTACAGCTAGGGGCTCAACATTTTGAAGGACTGTAGCAAAAGCCTTAAACCTATCCTTAAGATCAATTTGATTACTATCAATTCCATTTATGTAAATTTTCCCAGAACTAGGCTTATAAAGGCCAAGGATTAGAGATACTATGGTCGATTTTCCAGCACCATTTACACCAACTATGGCTATCTTCTCGCCAGAGTTAATCTTAAATGATAAGTTGTCCAAAACTTTATTATCTGATAGGGGGTAGGCAAATGATACATTTTCAAATTCTATAGAAATTGGGCCAGATATTTTTTTATCACCCCTAGCTGAATTAAGGTCAGCACGAATCATATCAAAACCATCTGATACATACCTTAGATTTGATTTTGTTTGTGAAAGGTTCATAACAAGCGATGATATGATATTTACATAAACAGTGGTTGAAGTTATGGCAAGGGTTAGATTTTGTAAGCTAATTTTATGATCTGCTATTTTTCCAAATAAAAAGTAATAAGCAATAGCTTCTATTCCTACAATAAGTATTGCAAGGACTGGAGATAGGTAGATTTCATGCTTAATAAATTTATTGGAAATTTTATAAACATTATCTACTAGAGGTTTAAAACCTTCTATAAAACTTTCTTTAAAGTTAAATATTCTAATGTCTTTGGCATAGGAGAAATCACTGGCCTCCTTGTAGTATCTTTCGGTTTTTCTAGTAACTTTCTGAAGCTCTGTCATGTGTTTATGCCTATAAGCCTCAGTAAAGTTTCTTATTATAAGCTGGATAATAATTGATCCTAGAGCAAAAGCAAATATTAAAGGAGAAAGCTTTGCCATAATAATGCTAATTATTATAAAGGATACTAGATTTGAAAGCAGAGGATACATATCGTGGTAGATTCCTTCAAGGCCTTCTACGTTGTTTGAAAAAGGATAGAATCCTTTGGTAAATTCTGCCATAAAGTTAGCATTTTCACCAAGGCCATAGTCCATTTCCATTATCCTTCCAGCAGATTGTCTGAAGAAATCTAACCTGGTTCCCATATATTTTGCATAGGTCTTGTACTCTATTTGATTGGAAATTATAGAACATAGAAAAATTATAAGGCTATAGAGGGCTATTGTTAAAAGCAGTGTGCTTAGTTTAGTGTTATTTTCAATAAGTCCTACCAAGTAGTACATAATAAAAGCTTGCAGTATTGGTATGATGCCATTTACCATGGGATAAATAATTAAACTTGCCTTTATTTTCCTATTTTCCTTAAATGGACTATAGGCATATTTTAAAATCTCCAAATTTGTAAGTTTATTACTTCTTAAATATGATTTAATATTTTCATCAGTAGTTAAAAATCTGGTCAAATCTTTTTTAATAGTTTCACTCATTATGGGTCTCCTTGATATCTTCACTAAATTTTGTTAGATTATCTATCAAATACTCAAAGCCATTTTTTCTTAAATAATAGTAGTATCTGCGACCCTCTTTTCTAAGACCTACAAAGCCACTGATTAATAGCTTATTTAGATGGTAAGATAAGGTAGCTGGAGTGATGTAAAGTTTGTCTGAAAGCTCCTTGGCATAGTAGTCAGATTCTTTTAGGTAATCTAGGATTTGTATTCTTGTTGGATCTGCTATGGCTACTAAATCCTGATTTATCTTCGAAAGTTTATTAGGGTTTTCTTCTGTCTTGGTCTTATCAACTAGAATTCCCAATTTTATTGCTTTATTGAAATTGTAAAATTCCATAAATCTAAACATTTGAGTAAATGGCAATAAAAGGAGAATGGAAATAGTAATTTCTTCGACATCTTTGCTGATCATCTCATCCATACCAACCTGCTTAGTAAAATCATAGGCTATTTTATAATTGGTTTTTTCTAAGTTTTCAAAACTTTCATAAAGTAAGTCATCTAATATATGTGATTTGTCCTTTATAATTTCAGATAATTTTTCTATTAAGGGCTTTAACCTATCGTAGATGTCTTTTGTATTTTGATAGGCCCTTAATAAGGTCATAGTCTCTGTGTCGGTAAAAGGGGATGAGGATAGGTATTCCATAAGCTTAGGTCCCTTCATATATTCATTAAGGTCTTTATAATTATTTACACCATCTTCAGCTAGATTTATATAATCTAACCCTATATATTGGAAGAAAAATATATCAAATAGCTCCTTGAATCTATGATAGATAAGGGTGTCTTCATCTTTTATATCTAGATTTTGAAATATGGATAGGATAAAGGGTAAAAAATTCTCATCGCCCTTTTCATAAATATAAAAAAGATTCCTTATATCTTCGTTTTTATCGTCAAAAAAATCTTCGATTAAATAAAAAGATTCGCTTCTTACCTCCCTTAAAAAATTCATATATGCAGGATGGGCTTTGAAATACTCTTCCATTTTAATAACATTTTTGTCATTATTTTTATAATCTATATAGGAATCTTTCCAGTCAATTTTATTTGGATTTGGATGGGATTTGTAATCTGTGTAGTTAAAAATCAGAAGTCCTGCTTCATTTTCAAAGTTTATTTTGCGATTTAGCTTAAATGTTAGTTTTGTCATTTCTTATCCTTTATTCGATTTGTATCTAATGGTATATCAATTAGTTAGATGTCTATTACTGTTAACTCTATTATAGATTGAAATAAATCTAATTACAATAGGTTAAAGTTTGATATTAATCTAATATTAAAAGGTAAAGTATAAGAAATGATAGCTGACTGGTAAATTTTATAATAAGTTAGGTAGATAACAATATTTGAAGTATGATATATCTATATGATTTCTTAAAGAAAGGATAGCTTATGACAGAAAAAAAACCATATTATATAACAACTCCAATATACTATCCTAATAGTAACCTACATATTGGAAATACTTATACATCAATTATTGCCGATGTTTTAAAAAGATACAAAACATTAAATGGATATGATGCTTACCTTGTGACAGGTACTGATGAACATGGTCAAAAAATCATGCGCTCTGCTATAGATCATGGCACAAGCCCACAAAAATTTGTTGATATCATAGCTGATGAAACCAAAGTCTTGTGGGAAAAACTAGAGATTGAATACGATACCTTTATTCGTTCTACAGAAGCCCAACACGAAGAAGATGTCAAAAATATCTTCACCAAACTTTATGACCAAGGTGACATCTACAAGGGCGAGTACAAGGGATACTACTGCACTCCATGCGAGACTTTCTGGACTGAAGCTCAGCTAGAAGATGGCAAGTGTCCAGACTGTGGTCGCGATGTAGAATACCAAGAAGAAGAATCATATTTCTTCAGACTATCCAAATACGAAGATAGATTAAAAGAATTATTCAAAGAACATCCAGAATTCCTAGAACCTGCTTTCCGACAAAAGGAAATGCTCAATAACTTCATAGACAAGGGCCTATCTGACCTATCTGTGACCCGTAATTCTTTTGATTGGGGTGTTGATGTTCCTTTTGACAATGAGCACGTAGTTTATGTTTGGATAGATGCTCTATCTTGCTATTTATCTGCAATTGGTTATGGGGATGATCCTCAAAAATTTGAAAAATATTGGCCGGCAAGTGTTCACTTGATTGGTAAGGATATAGTAAGGTTCCATACAATAATTTGGCCAGCACTTTTGATGGCTTTAGATTTGCCAATGCCAGAAAAAGTTTTTGCCCATGGTTGGATTCTTTTTGACAATGATAAGATGAGCAAGTCCAAGGGCAATATTATGTATCCAGAACCACTAGTAGAACTTTATGGTGTGGATGCCCTCAAATACTTCGTCCTACGTGAGTTTAACTTTGGATCTGATGGTAACTTCTCAAGTAGGAAATTTATGGAAAGATACAACTCTGACCTTGTAAATGACCTAGGAAACCTACTATCAAGAACCACATCAATGATTGATAAGTATAATGGTGGACTTGTAGCAAAGGGTAGTGTGTCAGACCATTTTGATGATGAATTAAAAGACTTGGCAAAAAAGACCTATGATGCTTACAGCAAACAAATGGATGCCTTTGACTTTAATGAAGCCCTACAAAGTGTGTGGACCTTTATCCGTCGTGCTAATAAGTATGTAGATGAAACAGAACCATGGATACTAGGTCGTGATGAAGCCAACAAAGAAAGACTCAATACAGTCCTATATAACCTAGCTGAATCACTTAGAATAGTTGCCCAACTGATTGAACCTGTGATGAAAAATACTACAAAAGAGATTTTGGAAAAACTTGGCACAGATAACAAAGGCTTTGAATCAGCGAGTGAATTTGGCCTACTTGAAGAAGGATCCAAGGTAACAAAGGGCAAGAACCTATTCGATAGACTTGATATAGACGAAGAACTAGTAAAACTACACGATCGCAACAATGAATTGATCGAAGAAAGACTAGGTAAAAGCAAAGATTCTGACAAAGAAGAAGAAAAAGAAACTATGGCAGAAATTGCCTACGAAGACTTTGCCAAAGTTGAACTTGTAGTAGGAAAAATCCTAGAATGCAAAGACCATCCAGATGCTGATAAGCTATTAGTTTTCTCAGTAGATATTGGGGAAGAGACTCCACGAACCATCATTTCTGGTATCAAAAAATGGTATGGAGTAGATGACTTAGTTGGCAAAAATGTCATTGTAGTCAAAAACCTAGCGCCAAGAAAGATGCGTGGCATAGAAAGCCAAGGTATGCTTCTTGCAGCTGATTTTGAAGATGACTTAACAATGCTAACAACTCTTAAAGATATGAAGCCAGGAAGTGTGGTTTCTTAATGAGATTAATTGATTGTCACTGTCACTTGACAGATGAGGCTTTTGATTCTGACAGGTTATTTATAATAAATGACCTGTCTAATTTTGCTATTAGGGGAATAATAAACCCTGCAACCAATATCGAAGATGCAAAAAAAGCCATAGCCCTATCAGAGAAATTTGATAATTTCTACCCTATGGTAGGCATCCATCCAGAAGAAGTGGACAAGATAAAAGATAAAGATTTAGAAGAATTAGAAATTTTGGCGAAAAATGATAAGGTCGTTGCCATAGGCGAGATTGGTCTTGATTATTATTGGAAAGATGACAATAAGGATAGACAGAAAGAAATATTTATCCACCAATTACAGCTTGCAAGAAAACTTGACTTACCTGCTGTAATCCATGTAAGGGATTCTAAGGATGATATAATAGAAATTTTAAAAGACTATACAGACTTAAAAATCCAAATCCATTGCTTCTCTGATGACTTTAAGACCCTAAATACTTACATGGACATGGGTTTTTATATTTCAATAGGTGGAGTTGTGACCTTTTCCAATGGGGCAAATGAAAAAGTGGCTGCAAGAAATGTTCCTATAGAAAGGCTGATGCTAGAAACCGACAGTCCATACCTTACACCTGAACCATATAGGGGACTTAGAAACGATCCAAGACGCGTAGTTGAAGTAGCAAGAACTATTGCAGACCTTCGTGATATGAAGATAGATAAGCTTGCCAAAAGATGCTACAAAAATACCGTGGAGTTTTTTAATTTATGATAAAAGAAACTATTGTAGTTGAAGGAAAAGACGATATAGCCAACGTAAAAAAAGCTGTAGAATGTGAGATAATAGCAACCAATGGCCTTGCCTTTGGCAAAGATCTGATAGAAAGACTAAAGGTTATAGATGAGCGAACAGGAATCATAATACTAACAGATCCAGACCATGCTGGCAAGAAAATCAGAGATAAAATTGCCCGTCACATACCAAATGCCAAGCATGCCTATATAGATAGGAAGCTTGCCATCAAAAAAAACGACCTAGGAGTTGAAAACGCAGCCCCTGAGGTAATCATTGAAGCTCTAAAGCGTGCCAAGGCAGAAAGTATAGAAAAAACCAATGAATTTGTTATGGCAGACTTGGTAAATAATGGCCTATCGATTGGCCCAGGTGCAGCAGCGAAACGCGAAAAACTAGGAGATATACTAGGCATAGGATATTATAATTCCAAGCAATTATTGAGCAAACTAAATTCCTTTGCCATAAGCCGTGAAGAATTTGAAAGGGCGGTGGCTAAGCTATGAAGAAACTTTATTCTCCAAAGGTTGTAAAGGAAATAATCGACCTATATGATTTTAATTTCAAGAAATCTCTAGGCCAAAACTTTCTTATAGACAAAAACTTTGTAGATAAGATTGTCGATTCAGCTGATATAGAAAATCAAAATGTCCTAGAAATTGGTCCTGGTATTGGAACCATAACATATGAAATGGCAAAAGTGGCCAAAAAAGTTGTCGCGGTTGAGATTGACCAAAATCTCATACCAATCCTAGATCAAAACCTAGAAGAATTTTCTAACACCCTTGTAATAAACGAAGATATCCTAAAAGTTGACCTTAAGAAATTAGTTGAAAAAGAATTTGATGGGGAAAGCTTCAAAGTAGTATCAAACCTACCCTACTACATCACAACTCCAATTATAGAAATGCTCATCACATCAAATCTACCATGCACCGATATGACCATCATGGTCCAAAAAGAAGTTGGCCAGAGGATGCTTGCAGATGAAAATGATAAGGAGTATAGTTCTTTATCGGTCTTTGTAAAATATTATTCAGAGGCAAAGTTCTTGGTAAACCTACCAAAATCAGTATTTATGCCCCAACCAAAGATAGATTCGACTATACTTAATCTAAGACTTAGACTTTATGATGATAAAGTTAATCAGAAGTTGTTATTTAAATTAGTTAGATCTGGTTTTAACAAGAGAAGAAAAACCATACTAAATTCACTTTCTGATGTAGCCAGCAAAGATGATTTAAGATTAGTTTTTGAAAAGCTAGATTTAAAGGAAAATCTTAGGGCAGAAAACTTATCCTTAGATGATTATATAAAATTATCTAACGAATTAGAAAATCTTGGGTATAAATAAGTTAGTAAGAATAAAATAAGGAGATAATAATGGCAGATATAAAAGTTTATACATCAAATACATGTGTTTTCTGTAAAGCAGCAAAACAATATTTCAATGAAAATAATATAGAATTTACAGAAATGAACATAGACGAAAATCCAGATGCAGTAGAATACCTTGTATCAAAAGGTTACAGAGGTGTTCCAGTAATCAGCATCGATGGAGAAGATATAGTAGGATTTGATAAAGCAGCTATAGAAGCAAAATTAGCTTAAAAATGAGAGGGTTGAGGCTCTCTTTTTTAGTGGAAAAATTTAAAAACAGTAATGCTCCTATAGGAGATCCTCCGCTCACTTCGTTCTCTCAAGGATGACAACGGGAAAGAGCATTGACAATGATACCCACTAAACTGTCATTCTGAGCGTATGCGAAGAATGCCCTGGATGAACGATTCTTTAAGAGATCCTTCGCTCACTTCGTTCTCTCAAGGAAGACAAGTTTTGAATATTCCCAAATATTTGATATTAAAATCTCACTCCTATGGCTTACTTATTTCGACACTTTGTATTTTGCCATTTAGACCACCAAAGGTGATTTTATATCCATCTGAGCTTTGTAGATAAAAGTTTTTCATGGTTTTACCCTTATTATTAGGGTCTTCTATAAGTTTATCTTTAAATTCCCCTTTAACATTATAAATGCTATCTAGGAGGGTGTGGCCCATTATTTCAAAATCCCAGTTATTATCCATAGCTTGGATTTGGAAGGAATTTACGTCCTTTTTGTTTTCATCTAGGCCTAGTTCTATAGCATAGGCTTCTGTTCTTGCTATAGCATCGCTGTCCCCATCGGTAAACCAAGTTGGTTTGAGTTCATTTGATTTGCCTAGCTTACTTAGAGAAACTTTATTATCACCAAGGTCTCTATACTCGTAGCCATTTTCTATGAAATCATCTATAGTTAGTGGCCACTGGTAAAGCTCACCTTCTAGGATAAAGGCAGCATCATCCCTTTTTTTGGTAGTGTAAGCTGTTTCTGGTGTAAGTTTTGTATATGGGTTTTCTACTGGTTTTAAAAATACTTCAGCAGCATGGAGTATGGGAAAGGTAAAGATAAAGATAAGGTTTATAAGTAAAAACAAAACTACCTTGCCCTTAAAATCTTTATTTACTCCATCAACAATGGCAAGCAAAGTCCCTACTAGTCCAAGACTAGTGCAAAACAACACCGCTAATTTAAGTGGCCTATCATAGCCTAAAAAATTGATGTATGAATATCTAAATATAAAGCAAATAATTAATATAATAAGTGATACTAGGGGTAAGGCCCTATATATTTTTTCTAATTTAGTTTTTCTCATAATCGGCTAGCCTTTCATTAGGTATAATTTCAATTTGTACAAGCTTATCATCTTTAATGGTAAAAATCACCACATATTGGCCATTTAGATACATATAATACTGGTCATTGTTTAAAGATATGATTTCTTTATCCGAAAGTTTATTCTCGATTTGTCTTATGTCATCATTCATCTTTATCTCATCTAGGGAAAAATCCATAGTTCCTAGTCCATACTTTGTAATTTTGATATATGATAAGGATAATTCTACTATATCTGAACTTGTTGTGGTATTATTTGTAACTTGTCCAATAAAGTTTGTTTCATCTTGGTTAAAGTAAATATCACAAACTTCACCTGCACCTAGACTTTTTATATCATCATCAAAATCCTGGCCCTCTTTTTTTAACTGGTATGTGAAGCCATTTTGCACAAATCTATCTACTGCACTTGGGAATGTATAGGAATAGCCATCTATTTTGAAATCACCTTCAATATTTTTCCTGTGATTTTCTTCGGCCATATCTATATTTTTTTGTAAAGAAAAATTGTTATACATGAAATCACTTGCCTTATCACAGGATGATAGGCTAAGGCAAATAAGCATCATTAAAAATATTTTCATAAATTTATACCTCATTGGATAATTGTATCAGATATTTTACAAGATTTAAATAAATTAAATGTTATAATAATAAATATAGGAGGAAATTATGTTTGACTTTAATAGCGCAAAAGAAAGAGTAGACAAGGTTACAAATAGAACTCACTTGTTCTATTCAGATTATTTTTCAGGAATATCTAATAATAACGTATACATAAAACCAGAAAATTTACAAAAAACTGGTTCCTTTAAGATAAGAGGGGCCTATAATAAGATATGTAAGTTAAGCGAAGAAGAAAAAGCAAAGGGTATTATTACAGCTTCTGCTGGCAACCATGCCCAAGGTGTAGCCTTTTCTGCAAATGATCTTGGCATAGATGCGACAATCTGTATGCCAGAACAAACACCAATGATCAAGGTTGATGGAACACTAAAGTATGGGGCAAAGGTAGACCTATTTGGTGAAAACTTTGATGCCTGCAAAGACCATGCCCTAGAACGTGCAGAAAAAGAAGGACTTACTTTTATACCACCCTTTGATGACCTAGATGTCATAGAAGGCCAAGGAACTATAAGCCTTGAAATCTTAGAGGACCTAGATTATGTTGACTATGTAATTGTCCCTGTAGGTGGTGGCGGACTAATATCAGGAGTTGCCAAATGCATCAAACAAATTAGCCCACTAATCAAAGTTATTGGTGTGGAGCCAGTATCTGCCGCTTCTATGAAAGAAGCTGTTAAAGAAGGCAAAGTTGTCAAAGTAGATGGAGTAGACACTATAGCTGATGGTACAGCAGTTGCAGAAGTTGGTAAATATACTTACGAGATTTGTAAGGACTATGTTGACGACTGGATAACTGTAACAGATGAGGAAGTTTTGATGGCCTTTATTAATCTAATGGAACGCCACAAACTAGTAGCAGAACCTTCCGGTGCCCTATCACTTGCAGCTTTACAGAAAGTTAATTTCTACAACAAAAGCGTTGTTTCAATCATAAGCGGTGGAAATATTGATATGAGCTTTATCTCTCAACTTATCAACCGCGGTCTATATGAAACAGGCAGAATTACAAGAATTGACGTAGAACTACCAAATATACCAGGCAAACTTCAAGAACTTCTTTCAGATATTGCCTATACAAAGGCAAATGTTGTTACAATTGACCAAGACAGCCTAAGAGAAGCAAGTAGATATAAGAACATCAATGTTGAGATTACCCTTGAGACCAATGGTACAGAACACGTTAAGAAAATTCACGATCTTTTAAATAAGAAAGGATACATTATACATTGAAATTTGATGATTTAATCAAAGGAATTGAATATATATCTTACAAAAAACAAAATGATAGTGATATAAGAGACATTACCAACAACTCCCAATATATGGATGGCATTGATACCTTTGCAGCAATTAAGGGCAATGTCTTAGACGGCCATAAGTATATAGGAGATGCAATAGCAAAGGGTGCAAGAACCATAGTTCATAGCGAAAATATTTACTATATAGACGATATAAACTATATAAAAGTTGCTGATAGTAGAAAGGCTACTTCAGATATATCAAATATCCTAGAAGACTATCCATCAAAGAAAATGACAGTGGTGGGGGTGACAGGAACAAACGGCAAAACTACCACTTCTTCCTTAATATATTTTCTAATCAAAGAAATATATGGCAATGCTACAAATATTGGTACTGACGGAGCTTTTGTAAATGGAGCAAGGACTGAAACCCCAAATACAACTCCTGATATATTTTTCATAAACAAAGTATTAAACGAGAGTTTGGATCAAGGTATAGATAAGGTAGTAATAGAAGCTAGCTCCCACGGCCTATCACAAAATCGCTTAAATGGCATAGAATTTGACTATGGAGTATTCACCAACCTTTCTACAGAACATCTTGACTACCATAAGACCATGGATGGATACTTTGATGCAAAGATGAAACTATTTGAAGTTGCTAAGGTAAAAATAGCAAACTTTGACGACCCATATGGCAGAAAGGCAAAGGAAAGATTTGCCGATGTAATTTCATATGGTACAAAAAAAGATGCTGACTATATGGCCTATGACATCAAAAAACTTGATGGCAAAACTACATTTTTTGTAAAGGACCAAGAATTTACTATAAACACCATAGCAGATTATGAACTTTACAATTCCCTAGCAGCCATTACTGTCCTAAGCCAAATGGGAAATGACCTATCGACAATCGCTGAAAACCTAGTCAAATTTGAGGGGATTCCATCAAGATTCCAATATATAGAAAACGACTTGGGCAAAAATATTGTCATAGACTTTGCCCACACACCTGTTGCCTTTGATGCTCTCTTTAAATCTATACCACAAGATGTGAGAACCTATGCGGTTTTTGGAGTAAATGGCGATAGAAACGAAGAATTTAGAAAGCTTACAGGTAATATTTGCGCCAAAAACGACGTCTTTGTAGTAGCAACTACCGATGATAACAAATTCGATACTTTTGAAAATATCACCAATGATTTGATTAAAGGCATCGAGGAATTTGGCGGAGACTATAGGAGAATCGAAGATCGTAAAGAAGCCATCAAATGGGCTATAAGTCAAGCTAATGAGGGCGATTATATTGTCATGCTTGGCAAGGGCGAGGAGAGATTCTTAAAACACCACGGTAATGAGAAAACCTATTATAACGAATATGAAACTGTTCTTGAGGCTATAAAAGACCAATGAGAATTCTCGTAATAGGAGCTGGTGTTTCTGCCCTGTTTTTTGCATCTTTTATGGATGAAGGAGATATTACAGTTATTGAAAAAAATGAATTTGCTGGCAGAAAACTTCTGGCAACTGGCAATGGTCGCTGCAATTTTACAAATCTTAACCAAGGAAAGGAATATTTTAAGTCAGCCAATCCAAACTTTGTGGATTATGCTATAAATGCTTTTGATTCTAATAAGCTTATAGACTACTTTAACGAAATAGGTATAGCTACTACTCATCTGCCATCAGGAAGGTGCTACCCTCTCACTATGTCAAGCAAGACTGTGAGGGATAGCTTATATCTTAAGGCAAAAGAAAATGCAAAATTTGTCTTTAACCAAGAAGTGATAGGAATTGATTTTGATAAAAAAATAGTAAAAACAAAGGATAAGTCATATACTTACGACAAGCTAGTAATATCTACTGGCGGCAAAACTTTGAAAAATTCTGGTTCTGATGGCAAGATTTTTGATCTCATAAAAGATAGGATCAAGGTCACTAATATGACCTATGGTATTACAAATTTTGAGACAAAAGAGAAATTTTCAAAAAAAGCCAAGGGCACAAAGATTAGTGGAAAAGCAAGCTTATTAGTAGATGGAAAGTATGTCAAATCATCAGTAGACGACATTATTTTCCAAAATTATGGCCTTACAGGGACGGCAATACTAGATATTTCCAATGAATTATCCATTAGCCTAAAAAACAAGTCCAAAAGCCAAATAGAAATCGACTTTTTCCAAGACGTCACGAAGGAAGAATTTGCTAGCTATATTAGAAATCTTACAAAAAAATTCCCGGCTAGGACCATAAAAGAGATTTTAATCGGTATAATAAATGAGAAACTAATTGATGATATCCTAAAAGTGGCTAAAATTAGCCCTGATAAAAAAGCAAATAACTTAAATGACAAGGATTATCAGATGCTTTGCAAAACTTTGAAATCCTTGATATTTAATGTGACTGAAATCCACGATAAGGTAAATGCCCAGGTGACCATAGGTGGGGTAGATACAAGATACATCGATCCAAAAACTATGGCCCATAAAAAATACAAGGATGTTTTTTTCCTAGGCGAATGCCTAGATGTGGCTGGAGATTGCGGTGGCTACAATATATGGTGGGCTGCTGCATCTGCTTTTGTATCATCAAAGTTTTTAAGGAGTTTGAATGTTTAAAATAAGTAGAAATTTAAATGAAATGAAATATAATGGCGAATCTATAAGGCTCGCTGTGATGGGAGCAGGCAAGATGGGAACATCTTTGATCTCCCAACTAGCCAATATAGATGCCATGGAAGTACAATTAGTAATTGACAGAACCCCACAAAAGGCTATAGACGCCCTTGTAAGAAGTGGAGTTGCTGAAGATAAAATTATTTATACTGATGATTATAACGAAGGTTATGAAATCCTAGAAAAGGGTTATGTTTGTGTGTCCACAAACTACAGACTTTCCTATAAGCTTATGCAAATAAATGCTGTAGTTGACTGTACAGGCAATCCATCATTTGGAGCTGTTATAGCAAGAAAGACCATCCAATACCACAAGCATATGATTTCCTTTAATGTGGAATGTGAAGCAACAGTTGGCCCAGTTTTGCACGATATGGCCAAAAAAGCTGGAGTAGTCTATACTGGAATCCTTGGAGATGAGCCAGGAGCCATCATAGACCTTTGCGATCAAGCCTTTGGTATGGGATTAGATGTACTAGTTGCAGCAAAGGGTAAAAACAACAGGCTTGATGAGTATGTGACACCTGACCAGGTTAGGGCAGAAGCAAGAGAGAAAAACTTAAATCCAAAGATGCTCACATCATTTATTGATGGTACAAATACAATGATTGAGCTTAATAGCGTATGCAATGCTCTTGGATTTTTGCCAGATAGCTTTGGCTGCCACGGCATAGAGACAAGCCCAGAGAATGCTATAGAGGACTTTAAATTAAAATCTGACGGTGGAATCCTTGATAATTATAAGGTTGTAGAATTTTCTAAAGGAATGGCACCAGGAGTCTTTATTATAGTTACAAGTGATAAGGAAGATGTAAGAGATTTGATGAAGTTCTTGGGCTTTGGTGATGGTCCAAACTATCTAATGTATAGACCATATCACTTAACAAGTCTTGAAGCACCAATTACTATTTACAATGCAGTAGTAGAAAATGAACCGACAATTGCACCAATCCAAGGCCAAGTGGCAGATACAGTCACTATCGCCAAAAGAGACATCAAAAAGGGTGAAACCTTAGATGGTATAGGCAGCGAAAAGGTATTTGGTAAACTAACAAGCCATACCAGGTCTATGAAAGAAGACCTATTGCCAATAGGACTTATCACACCAAAGACAGTAGCAAAAGTAGACATCCTAAAAGACACTTTAATAGATATGACAATGGTGGAAATAGACGAAAGAGCTACTATAACAAGATTACGTCGTAGACAAAACTCAATGAAACTCTAGGAGAAGTAATGGACAAATTTGAAATATATTCCAAATTTCTAAATAGAAATGTGACTTGCAATTTTCTAGAAAATCCTAAATCCAATATATACATTTATTTCTTTGACGGTCAAAATCTATTTGACCTAGAAGAATGCTATATGGATGCGACCTTTGAATTCAAAGAAGCCCTAGACAAAGCTAAGATTAGTGCAAATGTAGTTGGCATATATGCTCCCTACGATTCAAATAGGACAAATGAGTACACTCCATACACTGAGGGTGACCCAGAAGCTGACTACTTTGACGATGACTTATCCTATAGACCTCTAGGCAAAGAAACTGGCGAATTTATAGTAAAAGAACTCATTCCACATATAGAAAAAGATAAGAAGGATATTATAAGACTAATAGGAGGAGCTTCCTTAGGCGGACTTATGAGCCTATATATGGGAGCAGAGTACCCTAAGACTTTTCAAAGAGTACTAGCCATGAGCTCACACTTTAACATCAACCTAGTAGAATCAGGACAAATATTAAATGCCTACGATGGCAAAAACAAGCAAAAAGTCTATATAGACGTAGGAGATAATGAATACCCAGAAGACCCACTTCTATCTAGATCATACGTGGACTTAAATAAGATGGCCTATGGAGTATTAAAAGATAAGTTAGAAAGCAAATTTATCTACGCCAAAGGTGCAACCCACCATGAAAGAGACTGGGCAGAAAGAATGCCGGAGGCTTTAACTTATTTGCTAAATTAAGTTAGAATAAATTTTATTTAATAGATTATAGAATTGATAAAGAGTACCCTCCAAGGGTGCTTTTTTGAATAAATAGGTTTTTACATGAAATTTTTATAGTATTAATTACCTTACCTACTTATATTGTACGGGCACATTTGTCATCCTTGGGGGAGGCCCTTTAAGGGCCGACCGAAGGATCTTTATAAAGAAATTGAAAAGAAATATGTTTCTTTACTATACTATTAGAAGTAAATGAATATCTTTTATTCTTTTATCGTTTTAGGTTGTACCGTTGCACCTCGGGGGATAGGAATTAGGGGTAGCGGAGACCCCTTTTTCCTTTCCCCCGATCCCCCTATACCTTCTACACCCCCACCGCCACTGCGTGGGGCAATGAGCAGTAGAAGTTTGCTTCGCAAATTCTTTTTTTGAATATATATTATATTCACTAAATATATTATTCCAACACACCTATCATCCTCGAGGGAGGCCTTTGTAAGGCCGACCGAAGGATCTCTAAAAGAATGATTATTCCAGGAGATTCTTCAGTCACTATCGCTTCTTCAGAATGACAAGTGTGAGGGTACAAAACCGCTAGTATATAGGTGGGAAAATTGCCCTGTTTTCAAATCGTAGAATTTCGTTAAGAAATCGCACTGTTTGAGCGTAGCGAGTTTGCGATTTTAGAAATTCAAGATTTAGAAAACACCAATTTTTTTAGTTTATAATGTGATTTCACCCTATCAAATCGTAAGAATTTGCTAAGCAAATTCTTACTAATTCGCTCCACGCAGTGGCAGAGGGGTGAAATGGGTCGGGGGTCCGGGGAGATAAACAACCGTTGATTTCGGTTGTTTATCCCGAAAACTTAGTGCGAGAGCACGCAGAAGTTTCGACAGAAACGAGTTTTCGTGGGCATAAGGGGCCTGTCCTCCATGAGCCGGACGGGCTAATCGCCCCTACCGCCCTGCGCCCCGGTGTCGAAGAATAAACCTTAAATGACAAACAAAAAAAGACACGAATAAAGTCTAAAGTAAGAAGAAAAAAGTATTTTCTCATATTTTTTAAAAATATCTTACAAGTAACTCCCCCTGGTTTTTCCCTATTAGTGTAACGGTATAGCCTAAAATAATAATTACATATAAGACATTAATTCCTAAAAACAAAAAAAGAATTATTTTTTTTCTATTTCTTTGTATAGACATTTCAATTACTATCGTTAATTTGTATCAAAAGATTATTAACTGACTCAACTTAACATTAGTATATAAAAGAATCAATTTAACCCCAAATCATCATGACTACCCATTCTGGTTAGAGTCAAAATTAATTTATCATTATT
>CABTWT010000016.1 GCA_902488555.1 uncultured Anaerococcus sp. | reverse complement strand
TCAGACGTGTGCTCTTCCGATCTCTCAGTGTTTTCATCATCTCTTTTTTGTGTGGATACTCTCTCTATACCAATTGTTAACATCTCAAGCATTTGGTAAAGCATAATTTTTGAAGCTTTTTTCAAGTCATCGCTATCAATTATAGTCCAAGGACTAAAGTCAAAGTTTGTCTTCTCCAATACATTTTCAAAGTGTTTTTTATATTTTTTATAATTTTTATTCTGTTCAATGTCAGACTTTGTTAGATAGAAACTCTTTTGTTTACTATCCTTCATTTGCTCTATACGATTTTTTTGCTCTTTTTCGCTCACGTTTAGGAAAAATTTGATAATGATGGTCTCATCATCGTAGAGCATTTTTTCTATTTTTTCTAAGGATTTTATATTCTTTTCCAAGTCCTTTTCACTAATTTTTATATCGTCAAATAGCTTGTAGTAAAAAGACCTATCAAAGATTTTAACATGACCCTTTTTTGGAGTATTAGTAAAAAATCTCTTTGCAAAAGGAAACTTTTTATCGTATTCTTCATCTTTTTCAAAAACTTCTACATCAAAATACTTAGGGTTCAATTCCTCGCTTAGGTCGTTTATTACATGACCCTTGCCGGCAGATTCAAAACCATCCACCATGACTAAGACAGGAATCTCCAAGTTTTCACAAATTCTCATCAGCCTTGCAAGGCGCTTTTGCAAATCTGACTTACTAATATCATCGTATTCATATTTTTCACTTAAATCCATAATACTCTCCTTATAGTCACTAATACCCTTTTTTATATGATATCGGCCATTTGTGATAGACTTGTAATTTTGATTTTTTTATCTTTGACTTCTATCAAGCCATCATCCACCATATTTGAAAGTTCACGAGAAAGGGAAGGCCTTGTAGTGGCTAGGATATCTGCCCACTCTTCCCTCGATAAATTTACTTTTACCATAGAATTTTCTTGATTTAGCAATAAATACTTACTTATTTTTTGGCGGAGGCTTGCCTGGGACGTGATTTGATTTGTCCTTGATAATTCTAGACATTTTCTTGAAAGCATATCTATATATGACTTCAAAAATCCTTTTGACCCAAAGGAGAAAATAGATGCAAAATCGTGGATTATAAGTATTTTGCTAGAAACTTCTGCTTGGGCAGAGAAGTCAAAGCCTTCTTTGAGATATGAGTAGACTTCCCCAAAAACTCCTGATTTTTGAATCTTTTTTATTATAAATCTCTTGCCGTTAGGATCAATTTTATAAACCAAAATACTACCTTCTATAAGATAATAGGCATCTCCTGTAACATCCCCAACTCTAAAAATATGGTCTTCTTTTTCATATGTCTTTTCTTCTATGATATTTCTTTCTTCTATTAATTTTAAATCTTGGGCACTTAAATCTTTAAACATAGAAATTTGTCTTAAATCCATAATTCACCTCATCTTTATTATAGAAAATAGATGCTATTTTTACAAATTTTGATTATATATCTTACTTTCACTAATAGCGATTTATTATTTAAATACTTTGAAAATTAAGCTAAATTAACTTGAAATTTTGTTATCAATCTCATATACTATATTTATAGATATTTTTATCTTAAATTTTTTTATTGTATTAGTTATGTTTTATATAATATATTAAGTATAGTCTTAGTATAGGAAAGGATTATAATATGGAGGAAACATTAAAAGATAAAACGACTAAACTAGCTTTTTCAAAATCTATTGATATAGCACTAAAAAAGATAAAAAAAGATCCAGTAAAAGGTATGGAAGATATCACCGCCATAATGGATAAGTACATAATGCCAAAGGATGCTGAAGAAAATAGTGCCAAGCATGCTCTTGACAGAATCAGAGGAGAATTTGCTGACCCATCATCAAAACGGGCTTCATTTGCAGAAGATATAGTAAATGACATTGATGACAATGTCCTAAAACAATTTATAATGACAGTAGCTTACAACGCTGTCTATAAGGGTAACTCCAAGAGAAATAAATTGCAAAAAGAATACAATTGCAATATTCCTTGGACAATATTATTTGACCCTACCTCAGCTTGTAACCTAGCTTGTACTGGTTGCTGGGCTGCAGAATACGGCCACAAAAACAATCTTTCTTATGAAGAGATGCAAAGTATAGTAAGACAAGGCAATGAAATGGGTTGTTATTTCTTCTTGCTGACAGGTGGAGAACCTCTAGTAAGAAAAAAAGATATTATAAAATTGGCCAATGAATTTAATGATTCTGCCTTTCACATATTTACAAACGGTACACTAATTGACGATGAATTTTGTGAAGAAGTCGCTAAGGCTGGCAATATTTCCTTTGCCCTATCTGTAGAGGGAACAGAAGAATCTACTGACTTTAGAAGGGGAGATGGAGTTTATAGCAAGGTTATTAATGCTATGGAAACTCTCAAAAAACACAAGCTTCTATACGGAGTTTCTGTTTGCTACACATCAAAGAACTACTTACAAGTTACTTCAGATGAATTTATAGCAAATATGATAGATCACGGTTGTAAACTGGCTTGGTTTTTCCATTATATGCCTGTTGGCAATGATGCTGATGTTTCACTTTTACCAAGTCCAGACCAAAGAAAATATATATTAAAGAGAATTAGAGAGATTAGGTCTGGATCTAGTCCTCATAAAATGTACGCCATAGATTTCCAAAATGACGGCGAATTTATAAACGGTTGTATAGCAGGTGGCAAAAACTACCTACACATCAATTCTCAAGGGGATATGGAGCCTTGCGTATTTATCCACTATTCAGATTCAAATATTAGGGATAATACTATCTTAGAAGCTTTGCAAGCTCCACTTTTCATGGCCTACCATGACAATCAACCATTTAATGACAATATGTTTAAACCATGTCCAATGCTTGAAAATGCAGGAAAACTTACAAAAATGGTCAATGAGACACATGCACACTCTACTGATTTGATATCTCCAGAAGATCCAAAAGATTTAGAAGGCAAATGTGCACCATATGCAAAAAAATGGAACAAGACAGCAGATGATATGTGGGAAATAAGAAAAGAAGAAAGAAAAATAAAAAATTAAGATAAAAACAAAAAGCTCGGACCTAACTTTCTAGGTCTGAGCTTTATTCATTTACTTGTTAAATTTCTTCTTCCTTATAAACATAAGCTGGATTATTGCCCCTGCCTGGAACTCTCTTTAGTAATCCTGTAACCATAAGTGCTATTGCCCCATCTCCGGTAACATTGCAAGCTGTACCAAATGAATCTTGAAGGGCGAATATTGAAAGCATGAGTGCTGTTCCTGTATCATCAAAACCTAATACAGAAATAATTAGTCCAAGAGAAGCCATTACTGTACCACCTGGTACTCCTGGTGCTCCTATAGCAAATATTCCCAAAAGGATAATAAATAGTATCATAGAGCTTAATTCTGGAAGTTTACCATAAAGAATTTGTGATACAACCATTACAAAGAATGTTTCTGTAAGTACTGATCCACATAAGTGGGTATTTGAACAAAGTGGTATAACAAAATCTTTAATCTTAGGGTCTAGGGTCTTAGATTTTGCTGCTGACTTTAGTGCAACTGATAAAGTTGCAGCTGATGACATTGTTCCGAGGGCTGTCAAATATGCCGGTCCGTAGTTTTTGAGTACTTCCATTGGATTTGTCTTTGAAATAGCTCCACCTATTAGATATAGCAAGGCAAGCCATATGTAGTGCATGATTATAACTATAAATATAATCTTTATAAATACTGGTAATTGTTTATTTATCACTCCTGTGTATGAAAGTTCAGCAAAGGTTGTAAATATGTATAGAGGTAAAATTTTGATTATTACTCTATTTACTACTTCCAAAGTAATGTTGTTAGTTTCTTTTAATAATTTATTCCAAGTTTCTGACTTTGACCATACAACGCCAAGGCCTAGGATAACTGATGTTACTAGGGCTGTCATAACTGGCATTAGCGGATCTATGCTAAGTTCAAAGATTGACTCTGGAATTTGTTTTTGCTCTGCTAGTTCTGATGCTATATGTAGGTTTGGGATAACAGATCTTCCAACAACTAGTGAGAACAAGGCTGCACCAACTGATGATATGTAGCAAATAATTAGGGTTATGGTTAACACCCTACCTGCTTCTTCACTTAGAGAAACTATGGCAGGTGTTATGAAGCCCAAAATTATGATTGGCACTGCATAAAAGATCAATTGACCCAAAACAGCTTTAATCGTATTTATTACAACTATAACTGACTCGTTACTTATATTTCCAACAATTATTCCTAAAATAATACCAAGGATTAGTTTAAAAATTAAACTATCAAATATTTTTTTCTTTCCCATAAATTTACCTCTTTTATCTATCTATTATATCTAACATCACTTTATCTGTTTGGGCAAAACCTAGGTGAGATAACTTACCTATATTTATTATGGTTTCTTCTATACTATCACCTACTATGCCAACATTAGCATCAGTCACCACTCCATTTAGGGCAAGATAGGCTGCAATTACCGATTCTTCTGCACTGGTTGATAGTTTCATAGAACAAGACTCCTTTGCTCCATCACATACTATGCCAGTAAGGTTGGCAAAGACATTGGTACAAGCGCCCTCTATCTCCTCTTCGCTACCATTTAGCATAAAGGCAATTCCTGCACTAGCACCGATTGCTGCTCCTATAGCACATCCACATAAGCCAGAAAGTTTACCAGAATATTCCTTAACATAGCGGTTAATAATATGTGCAAAAAATAGTCCTCTTGCAAGACTTTCATCATCCAGATTTTCTCTTTTTGCTACTATGTATATAGGTAAAACTACGCCAACTCCTTGGTTGCCACTGCCCCCAGATGTCATTATAGGAAGGGCTCCACCGCCCATTCTCATGTCAGCAGCAGCTGCAGTTAGAATCCTAGTATCTGTAACAAAATTATCTGGCAAGATTTTTGCATCCTTTAGCTCTTTAAGTTTTTTGCCAAGTTCAAGACCATAGCCTTCTAATCCCTCATTGGCCGCATTGAGGTTGACCTCAACTCCTTCTAGGACAAAGGCAATATCATCATAGTCCATGTCCCTTACAATTTGTCCAAGCTCCTCAAAGGACATATCTTTGATAGAAACCTTGTCCCCTTTGCCATCATCGGTTGGATTATCGTATATAACTTCCCCATTTTTGATGATTTTTACAATATTTAAGTGGGAATAGGCTAGGACTACCTTGACCTCATCTTCTACCGAATATATTGTAAGTTCAACATATACATCAGCTACATTGTCAGTGTAGTTTACTGTAACATTTGCATCTTTGACAAAGTCCTTGGCTTTTTTAATAGTAACATCTGTCAGCTTTGAAAAAACTAAAAGTGGACTAGTTGTTTTCTCCGTAAAAACACCTAAGCTTGCTGCTAAGTCCAAACCATGATCTCCTGTGTTTGGAATCTTGACGGCCTTGCCATTTTTAAAGATATTCTTGCTACAAAGCACTTCTATCTTTTCCACATTTGACTTATCAAGATATTCTGCTCCTACATTGGCAGCATAGGCAACTGCTACGGGTTCCGTGCATCCCACCGCCTTAGTCGAGTCTTCTTTTACAATATCGATAAGTTCTTTGTTTATCAGATTTTTATCCATATTCATTGTCCTCCAAAGAAATTATAATATACTTTTTTTGATTTTGCAAACGGTTTCATAGTTATTATAAATATATTTGAAAGATTATTTTTTTATAAAAAAATCAGCCTCCTTATTAAGGAGACCGATAGTTTTATGCTGTCATTGTTTTTAGATCTTCTTCTACTGTTGTGTTTGGCGCAATGTTGAAGTTTTCTACCAAGAAATCTACTACAGTTTCTGATAGGAAAGCTGGTAAAGTTGGTCCTAGGTGGATATTTTTAACTCCAAGACTTAATAGAGCAAGTAGAACTATTACAGCCTTTTGTTCATACCAAGCAATGTTATATTCAATTGGCAAATCGTTGATGTCATCAAGACCAAAGGCATCTTTTAGTGCTAGAGCGATTTGAACTAGTGAATATGAGTCGTTACATTGGCCAGCATCTAGAACTCTTGGGATTCCATTTATATCTCCAAGACCAAGTTTGTTGTAACGATATTTTGCACAACCTGCTGTAAGAATTACATAGTCTTCTGGAAGTCCTTGAGCAAATTCTGAATAGTAGTTTCTTTCTTTAAATCTACCATCACATCCACCCATTACTACGAATTTTTTGATGTTTCCAGCTTTAACTTCTTCCACAACCTTATCTGCTAATTGGATAACTTGATTGTGAGCAAATCCACCTACTACCTTTAAATCCTCAAGATTAGTTGGAGCTTCACATGTTTTTGCTAATTCAATGATTTCTGAGAAGTCTTTGTTGCCATTTTCATCTGCTTCTATATGTTTACATCCTGGATATCCTGCTTGTCCTGTTGTAAACATTTTATCTTGGTAAGTATTGTTCTTCTTCATTGGCACTATACAGTTAGTTGTCATAAGTATTGGACCATTAAAGGATTCGAATTCTTCATTTTGGTGCCACCAAGATGAACCATAGTTACCGTGGAAGTGGTCATATTGTTTAAATTCTGGATAGTAATTTGCAGGTAGCATTTCTGAGTGAGTATAAATTTCTACTCCGCTATCCTTTGTTTGTTCAAGTAGCATTTTCATATCGTGAAGGTCGTGGCCAGAGATTAAAATTCCTGGTTTATCTCCTGCAGAATAATCTACTTCTGTAATTTCTGGATGGCCATAGCTTGTTGTATTAGCTTTATCTAATAGAGCCATAGCTTTAACACCGTGCTCACCAGTTGCCATTACAAGGTCAATTAGGCTAGGAATTTCCTTGTCGTCTTTTGTGGTCTCTTCAAGAGCGTGGGCAATAAATCTGTCTACTTCCACATCTCTATATCCAAGTACATTTGCATGGTGGTTGTATGCAGCCATTCCTTTTAGGCCATATGTAGTAAGTTCTACTAGAGATCTTTCATCTTCATTAAGAATATTTAAAACACCAACTTCAATTGCTTTTTTAGATAATTCTTCATCATCCATTGATGTATAAAGAGCAAAATCAGATAATTCCTCTTTGTTTTCAATTTTTTCTAAAAGTTCATCTTTCATTTTGATAGTTTCTTTAACAACTTTCATAATTGCATCTGTATCAAAGTTTGCATTAGTGATTGTTATAAATAAATTGTTTGAAATCCTATCATAAACTTTATCATTGTCCTCGCCAATTTTATTAGCAACTTCAGCAAGTCCTTTTGTAACATATATTAGTAAATCTTGGCTGTTTGCTGTGTCTTCTTTCTTACCACAAACACCTTGAATAGTACATCCTTCATTTTTTGCTGTTTCTTGACATTGATAACAAAACATAATAACCTTCCTTTTTAGTTTTTCTTATCTTTCTTACTATGTTTCTATTATAAAATTTATTATTGGAAATTTCAGTAACATATGTTACTATTTCTTAAAAAAACTAAGTTAAGGGTATAATTATAGCAAATTTAAAAAAATTAGGAGACAATATGTCATTATTTGGAAATCTATTTAAAAAAGATAAAGAAAACGAAAATACAAGCACAAATTCTAGCAACAAAGTTTTAGTACCTATAACAGGTATAGTTTCAAGCGTCAAAGAATGCCAAGACCCTGTTTTTGCAGGAGAAATGGTAGGCAAGGGAAGCTTGATTCTACCAAGTGAAGGCAAGGTTTATAGCCCTGTTGACGGCGAAATTTCAATGGTAGCTGACTCAAAACACGCCCTAGGAATCACATCAAATACAGGTCTTGAAATTCTAATTCACATAGGACTTGACACAGTTGAACTTAATGGCGAACCTTACACTTCTCACGTAAGCCAAGGACAAAAGATAAAGGCTGGAGATTTGTTGATGGAATTTGATATAGAAAAAATCAAAGCAAGCGGTAAATCAGTAGAATCACCAGTTATTATAACCAATGCTGACGATAAAGAAATCAATCTTCTAGCAAATGGTCAAACAAATCATGGTGAAGCATTAATGGAAGTAATCGGCTAATATATGAAACTCATTGGAGTTGATGTCGATGGAACGCTATTAAATAGCGAAAACAAAATCACCCCAAGGACACGCCAAGCCCTTATAAGAGCAGGTGAAATGGGCCATAAGATTGCTATAGTTTCGGGTAGGCCAACAAGTGCTGTAAAAGACCTTGCAAAAGAGCTTGAATTTGACAAGTTTGATGGCCTGTTAGCAAACTATAATGGTGGATCAATAACAGATTACTCTAGTGGCAAAGTTTTGGCAAACCATAATTTAGAAAGAAAATTGGCCCTAGAAATCCTAGACAAAACTAGGTTTCTAAATATAATAGTCCCTTATAAAGATATGATTTTATCTGACAAAGACCATAAATTTCTCCAAGCAGAAAGCAAGCTACTAGGACTTGAAGCAAAAATAGTAAGCGATATAAGAGATAAACTAGATTTTGATCCAAACAAAATCCTCTTTGCAGCAGAAATTGCTAAACTTGAAGAAAGCATTCCATTTCTAGTAGAAAATTTTGGGAATGTAACAAGTCAAGTAAGAAGTCATAGAAATTATTACGAGATAATGCCAAAAGGCCTTTCAAAAGGCAATAGCCTACTTGAAATAGCAAAGCTTTATGATATTGATCAAGCTGACATCATAGCCTTTGGCGATGAAATGAACGACTTCACCATGATAGAAGTAGCAGGAGTTGGAGTAGCCATGGCCAATGCTGTTGATGAGATAAAAGAAATAGCTGATTATGTAACCCTATCAAATGATGAAGATGGCATAGGGGACTATCTAGAAAAATATGTCCTATAGCTAGTTATCGAGGTGATATAATTGTACACTTTAAAAATAGCATCTCTTATAATAATCCTTCTAGCAATTCTTGTCATGGCAAGTCACTTTGCCCATCTCATCACTTGGATCAACAAGATCTTGGGCAATATGGATTACAATCCAGACATAAAAGAAAATGCAAACGAACACGCTGGGGAAAATCACTTTGCTGATAGAGATAAGGTATTTGCAATAGTCAACCACTACGCAGATATAATGAATGAAGTTACTATAAAATCTTTTGATGGGACCAGGCTATCTGGGTCCTATCTTTTTAGTGAAAATAGCAACTTGTGGGTCATCCTAATCCACGGTTATACAGCCAAAAACATAACTATGTTTACCATAGCAGATAGATATTACAAAAATGGATATTCAATACTCGCACCAGACTTGAGAGGCCATGGCAAAAGTTCCGGCATCTTTACTACATATGGCATAAAGGAAAGTAAGGATATAATCTACTGGATAGATTGGATAAGAAAGAAAAATCCAGACGCAAAAATTGTTATCCAAGGCGAATCCATGGGAGCTAGCACTGCCATGTATGTGGCAGGCGAAAATCCTATAAATGTCATAGCTTTAATTGAAGACTGTGGCTACACAACATACTACGGTATGTACGAACACCAGGTCCACAAGAGATTAAGATTCCTATATAAGCCTGCTGCTCTAGTAGCAAACTTATTCATAAAACCTCTCATAGGAGCAGACCTCTTCAAATCAACAGAAGATGCTATGATAAAAACAAAAATTCCAACCCTCTTCATCAACGGAGGAAAAGATGACATAGTACCAGTATCTATGTGTCAAAAACTCTACCAGGCTCATAGGGGAGTAAAGGAAATCTACATAGCAGAAGACGCAGACCATGCAGAATGTAAACTCTATGACGAGGAGATTTACTACAAGAAAATCTTTGACTTCATAGAATCCACTAAAGAACATAGAGATATGATATGATAGCAAAAATAATTCTTATTTTCTTAATTATAGTTTTAATAGCTTTAATAATAGGGGCAAATCATTTATTAAACAAAGCCTGCCTTAGGAAATATTATATGGCAGAAGACCCCATCAAGATAAGCAAAGAAGAAAATAAACAAGCTAAGCAAGAGATAAGATCAAACAAGGTAAAACTTACAGAAAAAGAAGATTACTACATAGAAATAATGTCAGATTGCGCCATAAAAAATTTTGATGGCCTAAAACTATCTGCCAAGTACATAAAAAATGATACTTCTAACAAATGGGTCATTTTAGTCCACGGCTATACAGCAAATTCCAAATCCATGCTAAGCCTAGCAGACAAATACTACAAAAATGGCTTTTCAATCCTTGCCCCTGACCAAAGAGCCCACGGCCAAAGTGAAGGCACTTATACTACATTTGGCCTCAAAGAAAAAGAAGATATGAAAGCTCGGATGGACTGGATTATAAAAACCGATCCACAAGCAAAAATCATAGCCCATGGTGAATCAATGGGAGCAGCAACAACAATGTTACTAGCAGGCGATAATCCAGAAAATCTTCTAGCTTTTATAGAAGATTGTGGATACACAAGTTTTTATGATATGCAGATAGATCAACTAAAATCCGACCTAGGGTTTTTAGTATATCCTATTGTTTTTATAGCAAATATAATAGGTAAAATAAGATTTTCCAGCAATTTTTATAAGTCCAACATAGACTCCATGAAAAACACAAAAATTCCAGGCATGTTCATTCACGGCAAATCCGACAGACTCGTCCCAGTCAATATGTGCTGCGACCTTTACAAAACCCACCCAGGCAAAAAATCCCTATACACCCCCACCCCAGCCGACCACGCAGAATGCAAATTCTATGACCAAGATGAATACTTTGGGCAAATATTTGAATTTCTAGAAGACTTGGGAATTAGAAAATAAATTAATCTTTATCACACAAAAATAGAGACTTTCATTTCGAGCATTAAGCTAAAATGAAAGTCTCTTCAATTTTTCTACAAAACTCTAAATTAATATACTCCAATAGATTAGTTCTTGCCCTTGGCCGGATTGTGAATATCTATATACTTGATTTCATTATCATCACTAATGATAAATTCTAGTATGCAACAGTTACCAAAATACTGGGCATCGTCTGTGTTTTTTTCTGCTACCTTGGATAAGTAATATACCCATAAGGCCCCACCATGGGATACACATAAGATGTTATTAGCAACAGAATTTTCTACAATTTCTTGGATTGTATTAGAGAATCGTTCAAGTAGCTCTACATCTGATTCTCCACCGAAAGGTACAAAGAAATTCTCATGGGTCATCTGTCCTTCATGGCGTGGGACTTTTTGTAAGTCTTCTGGTTCTCCCTCCATCTTTCCAAAATTCCATTCTTTAAGACCCTTCAATGTTTTGATTGGCAAGTCTGATATAATGCTTGCCGTATCAATAGCTCTTTCAGATGTCGATGAATAAACTTCATCAATTTTTATATTATTATCTTCAAAAAATCCTCGTGTAATTTCTGCTTGTTTTATACCGAGTTCTGTTAGTGGCGAATCACACCATCCTTGAGTTTTACCTCTTAAATTAAAGAGTGTTTGTCCATGACGTACAAGATATAATTTTCTCATTATCTCTCCTTTAAATTTAACCAAAAAATCTAGGTAAGTATTCTTTATGAGCCTCAAGCAATCTATCAAAAACTTCTATAGCCAACTTTTCGTTAGGAACAAGAGGATTTAATGTAAGGGCTGCTATTGCAAGGTCTCTATCCCCACTAACTGCTGCCTCTACAGTCATCTTTTCGAATGCTTTGATAGTATTTATTGAACCCATGAGCTTATAATCACCTTTGCCAATTTTTATTGGAACAGGTCCATCTTTGGTTATTTTTGCTGCACACTCAATAACATATTTGGAATCGAAATTTTCAATTGCATTACCATTTAATGTATTTACATACTGAATGTCGCCTTTGTCATTATAAATAGAATTTATAAGTTCACAAGCTGCCAGTGAATAGTATGCTCCTCCCCTTAATTCAAGCTCCTTTGGTTTCTCACAAAGATTAGGATCTTTGTATTTTTCCATCAAATTTCGCTCAATTCTCTTTACTTCTTCTGCTCTTACAGAGTTTGTTTTGAAAGATTCTAGCTCGTCTGCAAGCATTTGTGAAGTATTGACATAATATTTGAGATAAGGATTTGGTATTGCCCTAATTCCCCTGATAAATTCATCAGAAAACTTATCTGAATCTATATTTTTCATGGTTATTGGTCCAGTAGTTTTTCCAGTGTATAAATCTATTACTTTATCCATTTGACTTACACCATCAAGCAAAAAATCTGTTGCAAAGTAATGGTGGTTTAATCCTAGGATTTGCATTTGTATATCTTTGTAATCAACATCCAAATATTTGCCGATTTCCATCTGCATACCTATTGGTACATTGCACAGACCTATAGCCTTTTCCCGTCCACCAACATTTATAGCCGCTTCAGTAATAATGCCGGCAGGGTTAGAAAAATTTATCATCCAGGCATCTGGACAAAGTTCTTCCATGTCCTTTATAATATCAAGTATTACAGGAACAGTTCTTAGAGCCTTAAACATGCCTCCAGCCCCATTCGTTTCTTGACCAATCATGCCAAGCTCTAAAGGTATTCTCTCATCTTTTATTCTTGCATCTATTTGTCCAACACGGATTTGAGTTGTGACAAAGTCAGCATTTTTTAGTGCCTCTCGCCTATCAAGGCTTAGATGCAAATCTATTCCAACTCCAGCTTTTTCAATCATTCTTTTTGCCAAAGCTCCAACTATTTCAAGTTTTTCTTTACCTTGTTCAATATCAACAAGCCAGAGCTCTTTTACAGGCAAGGTATCGTATCTATCAATAAATCCTTCAATTATCTCTGGTGTATATGAAGAACCTCCACCAATTGTTACAATCTTAAGCCCATCTTTCATTATATGCTCCTTTATTTTAAAAGAGCCTTTATAATCAAATAGGAATTATAAAGGCTTCTTCTTTGTTTATATTAGTCTAAATCTTCTCCGTTAGAAGCTATGACTTTTTTGTACCAATCAAATGATTTTTTCTTTGTTCTCTTTAAAGTTCCATTACCATAATTGTCTCGATCTACATAGATGAAACCATATCTCTTCTTCATTTCTCCAGTTCCAGCTGATACTAGATCTATTGGTCCCCAAGTTGTGTAACCAAGTAGGTTAACTCCATCAAGTTCAACTGCATCTTTCATTTGTTTTATATGGTCTCTTAGGTAATCAATTCTGTAATCGTCTTCTACATAGCCGTTTTCATCAGCTTCATCTACAACTCCTAGGCCATTTTCTACAACAAATAATGGTTTTTGGTATTTATCCCAAAGATTATTTAGAGTTGTTCTAAATGCAAGAGGGTCAATTTCCCATCCCCAGTCCGTTCTATCAAGGTATGGATTTTCTACTACTTCGTAGCCTATATTTCCATTTTCATCAAAACCTGTTGATTTAACTGTTCTTGTTGTGTAGTAGGAAAATGAAATAAAGTCTACTGTGTTCTCACGAAGTATATCAAGGTCTTCCTCTTCCATTTCAGGCATTAGTCCAGCTCTTTCAAGCTCTTTTAATTTGTAAGTTGGATAATATCCTCTAGCTTGTACATCTATAAAGAAGTAGTTGTCCCAATTTACTCTTTGAGCTACAAAAATATCTTCTGGATTTGAACTAAATGGATAGTGTGGAGTTGAGGCTAGCATACATCCAATTTTCGCATCTGGATCTATCTCGTGGGCAATCTTTGTTGCAAGAGCACTAGCAACAAGTTCGTGGTGGATTGCTTGGTACATTACTTTTTTAGGATTTTCTTCATCACCTAAGTATAGACCAGCACCCATAAATGGAGCTTCAAGGATTACATTTATTTCGTTAAAGGTTAGATAGTATTTAACTTTACCCTTAAATCTAGTAAATATAGCCCTTACTAAATTTTGATAGAAATCTATTATTTTTCTATTCTTCCATCCGCCATATTCATGTACTAGATGCATTGGGAAATCGAAGTGAGTTATAGTGATTAGTGGTTCTATGCCATATTTTAGGCATTCATCTATCAAATTCTCGTAGAATTTAAGTCCTGCTTCATTAGGCTCGTTCTCATCTCCCTTAGGGAAAATTCTAGTCCAGGCTATAGAAAATCTGTAAACTTTAAAACCCATTTCTGCAAAAAGCGCTATATCTTCTTTGTATCTATGGTACATATCTATGGAGTGTTTAGCTGGATAGAAATGTTCATCATCAAAATCAAACATCTTCATTTTTCCAGTAATTATCGCTTGTCTATCTTCGCCGACAGGAGATAAGTCAACATTGGCAAGTCCTCTCCCATCTACGTCATAAGCACCTTCACACTGGTTTGCAGCTGTAGCTCCACCCCATAAGAAATCTTCTCTTAAAGCCATTATTACTCCTTTACTTATCCTTATCTATATCAGATTCAATGACTATTTTTTCGTTCTTATCAATTACTTTTTCTTCTGTTGTTACTTTATCATCAACATGAACTTCATTAGTCTCTTCGTTTATTTTTACATCTTCAAGGTCAATATTTTTCTCTGCTGCTAATTGTTCGCGATATAGTTCATTGTCACGTTTTTTGAAGAATGGATAATAAACTAAAGTGTTGGCAACTGCACATACTAGAGATAATACTAAGCCCTTCCAGTCACCACCTGTTGCGATAAATCCATTGATACCTACTGGTGTTGGCCATGGTTGTTGAGCTATTACTGGCATTACTAAGCCTGATCTTATAGCGAAGTATGCTATAGTTCCTGATACCATTGGTGATAATATGAAAGGAACGATGAAGTGTGGGTTATAAACCATTGGTAAACCAAATATAATTGGTTCGTTTATTTGGAATATACCTGGCACTATCGCAGCTTTCCCTAATAATTTGAATTGGTCTGATTTAGCAATAAATACCATCATTAGAACAAGACCAAGGGTTGCACCAGAACCACCATTATAAGCAAAGGCGTTCATAAATTCACCAGCTAGTGGTATGTGTGCTCCACCAGCGTTTTGTTCCATATTGTATAGATATATTGGTGTAAGTATAGAACCTATTATAGTAGCTCCGTGTATACCTACTGACCATAAAGCTTGGATGAAGAATATAATAATAATCATACCTATCCATGAGCCTGTTAAGTTTGCCACGAATCCAAAAGGTATAGCAATAAGTCCAAATACGTCTGTTCCAAATGATACTAAGATTCCATTTACTATTATAAATAAAATGGAAATTACTACTACTGGTATTAAAGCTGAGAATGAGTTAGCAACTCCTTCAGGAACGCTGTCTGGCATTTTTATTCTTATATCTCTTTTGATAAAGAATTTATAAATATTAATCGCTACATAAGATACTATGATTGCTGTAAATATACCTGTTGAACCAAATCTTGCTGGTGCATCTCCTACTGTCCAACCATTTATTATTCCATTTTCTGGATCCATTAATTTTGTGATTCCTTCAGGGCCTGATACTAATTGTGGTACAAGCATAAAGAATCCAAATAAGGATAATAGCATACCAGAGATAGGTGATAGCGGAATATCTTCCTCTTCTGCAATCAATCTCGTGTATTCAAAGCCTATAACCACCAAGAAATATAGGGCAATAATACCCATTGTAGCAACATTTGCTAGCATATATAGTGGAGTAATCTTATCAAATGTATTTGCATAAAATCCTGCAAGTCCTGGTATTACTTGTGGCAGTACGTTTATAACTAGGAACAATGAACCAATTGTAATAAATGATATTGAAGCCATTCCGGCTGCTTGTATGGCTCTAACTAACTTATATTGAGAAAGTTTTGTTAAAGGACCCATAAAATATTTTTCTAAAAATTCAAACATAATTTTCTACTTTCCTTTATTTTTTGTCATGTATTTTACATAAACTCTATCGGTATTTTTATATATCTTGTTTGCTTTAACAAATAGTAAGACTGACAATATTAACATTATCCCTATCATAATAAGTGCATAATCTTTATTAGCCACATATGGGAAAAACAAAGTATAATTGCTAAATGTTATTATGCCTACTATGATATAAATTATAATTATAAGCATATAAATATTCTTAGACCTTTTAATCTCCACTTCTTTTTTAGTAAAAGAATGATAATGGTCTTTTACTGTAATAATTATAAGAACCATTATAAAAAGTGGGATAATCGCTTGTAAGGTCAATCTTAGAACAAATAGGCTAATCATCCAATAAAGACATATAAAAAATAATATCGCATTTAGGTACCTCAAAGAGGTATACCTTCTGATTTTTATAACTTTTTCTACATCCGGTTTTTGATAATTCATTAGATATTTTCTAAAACAAGATTTGCCATTTTTTCAATTCCACTTGGGATTGGAGCGTATGCATCAAAGCCTACTTGAGCTATTTTTTTGTTGTTTTTTTCTGCTTTTTTAGAATATTCATCAAATTTCATCCTGATTTGTGGACTTACTAGAATCAATTCATATTCGTCTGAAGCAAAAACTTTTTCAGCAGATGCTATAGTTGTAGAATCTAAATGGATATCGTGACCTTTTTCTTGTAATAGTTGAGTAGTTTTTTTTGCCATTACTGAACTACTCATACCAGCATTACAAATCAACATAACTTTTTGCATTATTTACCCTCATTTTCTTTCATTTTCTTATACATTGTTACTAATCTCTTGGCGTTATCCATAGCCATAGTTGCCATTGTTAAATGGTCTTGGGCGTGGATAAATATAACATTTATTTCGTTTTTTTCGCCGTTTGCTTCGCTTGTTAGCATATCTGTTTGGATTTGGTGACAAGCTAAAAACTCTTCATTTGCTTTTTCAAGCAATTCTTCAGCCTTTTCAAAATCATATTTTTCTGCTGCATCCATGGCTTCTGTGGACAGCGACCTCGATTCTCCAGCATGAACTATGATTTGAAAGGCTATCTCATACATTTCTTGGTTATTCATAACTATTCCCCCTTGATAAAAGTATTCATGAATTCTGTCGTGTTTTCTGCTTTCTTTGCCTTCGATATAGCCTGATCATTGATCAAAAAGTCTCCCAGTTTGTCGTAGTATAGGGACATATCTCCTATTTCTTTGCCCACGAACAAGGAATATATGAGGCCAACTTTATCATTATTCCAATCCACCTCTTTTTTAGGTATGAGGATAATAGAAAAGCTTTCGGCATCTACTTGTTGGAGTATGTGTGGCAAGGCTACGTCTGTTACTAGGGCAGTTGATCCCAGGTCTTCTCTTTGCTTGTATTGACTTATGATATCTTCCTTGTCTAGGCCTGTTATTGGGCTAGCTGTTTCTGCCAGAAGCTCTAGGGCTTGGTCCATATTTTTTATGTCAACATCTTTAAGCAGGACAGAATTCCTAAAGATTTTACTTATCTCTTCTAAGCCGCCTCCTTTCATTGCACTTTCGATATTCTTGATATCTTTTTGTTTAAATAGTATATCGACATATACTATTGGTGTTGATGTTTGAACATCTAGGTTTATTGATGAAACGATAAAGTCATAATCGTCCAATCGATATTCGTCGATTTTTGATATATCAGTTAGCTCAAGTTTATTAATTTGATTTGAAAATTTTGTTTTAAGCTGACTTTTCATTATTTGAGCGCTAGAATTGCCACTGCCACATACTACTAGGATGTCTTTTTTTAGGTCTGAATTATTACCCATTGCTGTCATTACATGAAGGGCAATGTATCCTATTTCATCTTCAGATAGTTTTGTCTCATAGTTTTCATTTATGACATTTGATGCTATGGTAGCTATGAAAAATGCCACTTGATTTTCTTTGATATCATCAAGGATAGGATTTTTCATATCAAATCCATATTTTATTCTCTCTAGTAAAGGTCCTAGGTGGGCACTTAGGGAAAAATAGAGGTCTATATTGGACCTAAAGTCGTATTTGGTTACTTCATAGATTGTATCTATCATCTCTTGGGCAAGGGCCGATACTTCTGTCGATAGCTTCTCATGCTTTGTGATAGTGTTTTTTGCTACCAAGTGCATGGCGATGTAGACTAGCTCTTGGTAGGGAATTTCCATATCAAGTTTAGCGTTCAGGTTATCTACTATTAGATTAGCTATTTCAAATTCCTC
>CABTWT010000015.1 GCA_902488555.1 uncultured Anaerococcus sp. | reverse complement strand
GCGTGTAGACTATTCAGGTCGTTCAGTAATCGTAGTTGGCCCAGACCTTAAGTTTAATCAATGTGGCCTACCTCAAGAAATGGCTCTAGAACTATTTAAGCCATTTATCATGAACAAGGTAGTAGATCGTGGAATGGCCCACAATCTTAAAGCTGCCAAAAAAATGGTAGAAAAGAAAGATCCTAGAGTATACGAAGTACTTGAAGAAGTAATCAAAGACCACCCAGTTTTACTAAACCGTGCCCCTACACTACATAGACTTGGTATACAAGCATTTGAACCAGTTCTAGTAGAAGGTAAGGCAATCAAATTACATCCACTAGCTTGTAACGCATTTAACGCCGACTTTGACGGGGACCAAATGGCTATACACTTGCCACTGTCAAACGAAGCACAAATCGAAGCAAGATTACTTATGATGTCAACAAACAACATCTTAGGTCTAAAAGATGGTAAGCCAATCACAACTCCATCTCAAGATATGGTTCTTGGTGCATATTATCTTACAACTATCAAAGAAGGTGCCAAGGGTGAGGGTATGGTTTTTGAATCAACCAATGAGATGAAAAAAGCCCTTCTTGCAGGAGTTGTAGAATACCAAAGTAAAATTGGCGTAAGAATCAAAAAAGATGCCGAAGATCCAGGCAAAATTGTAGAATCTTCCGTAGGTAGATTTATCTACAACGAAGGAATTCCTCAAGATTTGGGATATATAAATCGAAAGGAAGACCCATATTCACTTGAAATAAACCAAGTAGCAGACTCTGGAGTTCTAAAAGACATAGTTGATAGATGCTTTAGAAAACACGGCAATATTAAGACAGCTGAAGTTCTAGACTATATCAAACAAACAGGATATCAATATTCAACCCTATCAGGACTTACAGTATCTATGGCTGACGTTAATATACCAAAAGAAAAATGGGATATAATAGCAGAAGCTGATGCTGAAGTTGATAGATATGAAAAACTTTATAGACGTGGTCTTATCACAGATGATGAAAGATACGAAAAAGTTATCGATATTTGGAGGGTTACAACTGATAAAGTAACAGATGCTCTACTAACAGACCTTAGAGATGACAACAACATCAAGATCTTTGCAGACTCTGGTGCCCGTGGTTCTACCAACCAAATCAGGCAGCTAGGCGGTATGCGTGGTCTTATGAGTCAGGCCGATGGTAAAACAATAGAAATCCCAGTAAAGGCAAACTTCCGTGAAGGTCTTTCTGTACAAGAATACTTTATATCATCACACGGTTCACGTAAGGGACTTACAGATACAGCCCTACGTACAGCAGACTCTGGTTATCTAACTCGTCGTATGGTAGACATATCTCAAGATGTTATAGTAACAGAAGATGATTGCCATACCAATGGCTATGTCGAAGCCTACGAATTTAAAGATGGCAATGAACTAGTAGAAAATCTATACACTCGTATAGTTGGCCGTACATCATTTGAAGATATCAAAGATGAAAATGGAGAAATCCTAGCCCACAAAGACCAACTAATCGATGAAGATACAGCAGATAGAATAGTAGCAGCAGGAGTTAAAAAAGTAAAACTACGCTCAGTTCTAGAATGTAAGGCAGAACACGGTGTTTGTGCAAAATGCTATGGTAGAAACCTTGCAACTGGCAAACCAGTAAATATTGGAGAAGCAGTAGGAATCATTGCTGCCCAATCAATCGGTGAACCAGGTACCCAGCTAACCATGCGTACCTTCCACTCAGGTGGTATAGCAGGTGTTGGAATCACATCAGGTCTTCCAAGGGTAGAAGAGTTATTTGAAGCTAGAAAACCAAAGGGACTTGCTTATATTGCTGAAAACAGTGGTACAGTAACACTTATCCAAAACGAAAAGAAAACTGACGTTGAAATCCTATCTGAAGATGGATATGCACAAAAATACAATATCCCATTCGGATCAAGAATACTTGTTCACGATGGCGATGTAGTAGAAAAAGGTGACCAACTAACAGAAGGTTCCCTTGATCCACACGATGTACTAAATGTACTAGGCAAGATTGGTGTACAAAACTACATCACCAAAGAAGTACAAAAAGTATACCGAATCCAAGGTGTAGAAATCGACGACAGACACATAGAAGTAATTGCCCGTCAAATGCTTAAGAAAGTAAAAATTGACGAATCAGGAGATACAGAATTCCTACCAGGATCTCTACAAGAACGCAGAGAAGTTGATAGGATCAACGATCAAATGATAGAAGAAGGCAAGAAACCAGCAGAATATACCCAAGAACTTCTTGGTATAACAAAGGCATCTCTAGCTACTGATTCATGGTTATCAGCAGCATCCTTCCAGGAAACAACAAGAGTTCTTACAGATGCATCAATCAAAGGAAAAATTGACGACCTAATGGGTCTAAAAGAAAATATCATCATAGGTAAACTAATACCAGCAGGAACTGGTATGAAACGCTACAACGACGTAGAAATCGACTATGAAACAAAAGAAGCAGAAGATGCACTGATTGCTCTTAACCTAAAAGAATTGGAAGAAAGAGAAGCGGCAGAAGAAGAATATCAAAATAGGTAAAAATTTATGACCCCGAAATATTATTATTTTGGGGTCATTTTTGATTGATAAAATATAAAGAATTTAAAATAAAAAATCAACCAGAATTCTTATAAAACCCTGGTTGATTTTTATATTATTCAAATATTTCTTTTAATGCCTTGTATGTTGCGATTCTGTTGTCTATGCCCCAGATTGGTGCGAAGCATAGGATTTCATCTAGGTAGAATGTTTCGATTTCATCTTCTAAGATATCAGCTATTTCTTGCTTGCTACCCTTAAGTAAAAATCTTTGTTCATAGGCTTTTTTGAGTACTGCTTGTTCATTTAAGCTAAAGCGATAGTCTTTTAATTCTTCTGGGTCTAGGATTCCGCTCCAATCACCCTTGGTTTGTTGGATGTGGAAGTATTCAAAAGATTTTCCTAAATACTCAAGCTCGTCTTTATCATCGCTGATTAACATCTTGTAGGACATTGATGTATATGGTTTGTCAGCAAATTCTGAAGCCTTGAAATTTGATCTGTAAGTTTCGAAAACTTCAGCAGGAGTTTCAAATAAGAAGAATTTTGCGTGAGAATATGGTAGTCCAAATTCTGCTGCTTTTGCAACTGCTTTACCAGTAGAACCTAGCATGGTAGGATTGACTTTTTGCTCATTTTTATTTGGTATAGCTTTTACGTGTCTATAGATAGGGTCAGATGGTTTTTTATCAATTAGGTAATCCAAAATAATTTTAATCTCGTCAAATAATTCTGGAGATTTGTTTTCAAATTTGTGGTTTAATGCACGTGCTTCTGATACACCTGTTCCAGGTGCTCTGCCGATTCCAATATCTACCCTGCCTGGTGCTAGTTCAGCCATAGTTTTAAAAACCTCAGCTACCTTAAGTGGTGAGTAATGCATTATCATACAACCGCCAGCTCCTACGTGTATATTCTTTGTTTCTGCTAGAAAATAGCTTGCCAAAATTTCAGGAGCTACAGCTAGTAAACTTTCATAGCCGTGGTGTTCTGCAAACCAATATCTTTCATATCCCATTTCATCTAAAGTGTGCACTAACTTTCTCGTATCATCAAAAAATTCTTGATTAGTCATCCCACGAGATTTTAGCATAAAATCATGGACTCCAAGTTTCATATTTTCCTCCCTAGTATGTTATATGCTATTTATTATACTATTGTAAAGCAATAATTCACTAGAATAAATGTATATTTTCCAAGTAATAACTTATCACAGGAAAGACTTAGCTATCCTAAATGTTATAAATGTTGTATAATAGTTATAATATTATTTCTATTAATTACTTATGTTTATATTATAACATAATTTATAAGTGAATTACACTGAAAAATCTTTCCAAACCCAAATATGAGAGGAATTTAAAATGGATACTTTGATTTCACAAGAAACTGGTATAAATCAAAATACAAGTGAGAAAATTAGCAAAAGAACTTCACTTGTTGGAGAAAAATTTAATATTATATCCATGATGGGTGAGGTCAAATACGAGGTAGAAGTAAAAAAGCTCATCGGCCAAGGTGGCTCATCTTTAGTATATGAGGTAGAGGTAGACGATACATACCCACCAAAAATGAAGATGATAATGAAAGAATTTTATCCAAATTATGACGAGGAGAAAATTACTGCCGAAAGAAATCCGCTCAATAGATTGGAACTATATTTTGATCCTGTAGATTTTGAAAGCGAAGATAGGATAAAAAAAGATCGAAATAGCTTTATTGACGCTTACAGTAAGCACATAAGGATTCTTGATATGGATCCCTATTTGGAAAGTAGGATTGTAAGACCTTATAGGGTAGAGATTGATAGCTCATATCTTTACTCCCTATATGAAGTTGATACAGCCACAAGTGTTGATAAGTATTACAATCTAGATTTGATTAGGATTGTAGACATATTAAAACAGACTGCCGATATTTTAGTTCACCTCCACAACAACGACATCATATATATGGATTTAAAACCAGCCAATATTTTATATGATTATAACAATGGCAAGGTGAAACTTTTCGACTTTGATGCGGCTGTCGACCTTAACGAGCTAGAATATATAAATGAATTTTCTATGCCAAATGAGAGGGCGTTCATTCCTCCAGAACTTAGGTTTATAACAGATATAGCTAATAGAAAAGATTTTTTCATTACTGAAGAAATCGATGTTTATATGCTGGGGGTAACCTTCTTCTTTCTACTAATGGACAGATATCCTACTGAGCTAGAAAATGAAGATATGGATTATCTGAGGAGAAATCTGGAAGATACCTTAAGCAATAAATCAAACAAAATCCTGCTTACATCAAAAGCTACAGAAGGCATAATAAAATTACTGCAAGACTCACTTACAGTACATAGATATATTAGCGCCTATGATTTTAAAAATAGTCTTGACGATATAGAAAGTTATCTTAGATTTAGAAACAACGAAGACTTTGCCAATATAATTTCCGCTGCATATTTTCTTGACTATAAGAGACTTTATAACTATATAGTCGACAAAGACGGCAAAAAATCTATGGATGTAGCTATAGTTGGCAACAATGAGATTTCGAGAGTTCTATTTTCTTTTATATTTTCTATTGCAAATGTAAAAGGAGTGGATTTGAACATATCATTTTATGATAAGAATCCAAAGAAATTCTATGATGATATGCTAAGAGAAAACCCTCTTTTGGCAAAAACTACAGAAATATCTCTCAATAGCAAATTAAGTATGAGCAATATTAATGAAAAAATTACTGACCAACCATATGCATATATAAATTTCCTATCATCAAAAGAAAGAATAGACCAATCTTACATACTGATCTTGGATAAGACTGGTTACGATTATTACAATCTAGCTGATGCCTTATACAATGAATTTAAAGATGACAGTCAAAAAAGAGTTATCCTAAACTATTCTAGAAATAACCACGAAGTGGATATAAGGCACGGAAAAAATATAGATTTTTATAATCTAGATCTGGCATCAACTTTGACCTTCAGTAACAAAAATCACCATGACGAGATTTTGGACAAGGCTTTCAGTATACATAGACTACTTTCCATGAAGAGTTTTGGTGAGAGGATTGACTATAACAGCATATGGGGAAGCTTCTCAAAGGATGATTTTTACAATTTAAAATCATCCATCAGAGTTGCCCTATACATTGAATACCTGATTTATATGGCAGGTATAGATGACACAGATGATAGAGAATTTTTATTTTATGAGCAGGTAGTCAAGGCCTGTCAAGATGAAGATGAATTAAATATTAGAGATATATTAGCTGAGTGTGTACACCACTCTTGGAATAGATTTATGATAGCCCAAGGATTTAAACTTCCAAGTGAAGCTGAGCTAAATTCTTATGCCTATGTTGACCAGAAATACTATATAGACTTCCAAAACAAATTCCATCCACTTATCGTCAATACCCATATAGATAGGGTCAAAAAGGGAGGAAACGATGAATTAGATGAGATTTCCGTTCATATCAACAATTTGATACAAGAAAAAACCATCTACAAGGAAGAGCAAATCAAGTCAAGGATATTAAATATATTGAATAATACTTTCTGGGATGACAACCAATACCTAAAAGAGCTTAGACCCTTGTGGGTAAAACTTGTAAAATTGTCCTACAGCATAATGGAAAACGAGTATTATTCAAACAATACGTTAAATCGTTTAACCTATGAAATAGAAGAAATACTCCAAAAAGCCAAGCCGGATTTGAGTATACTTACAAATGATTACTATCATATTAAAGATGACTTAAACTTACTGATTAATAGAAATAAAAAATTTGATACAAGGACAATAGATTACATGATAGTAGATTCTATACCATTTATTTCTACAAACAATATAAAGACTATCTTTAAACCGTTTTTAGATGATGATGAAAATCTTTGGGCTAATATCATTGCAGCAATCAAATTTGACCCAGAAAAACTCATATTTTTATCAGATGAAGATGTTGATAGCAACAAGATCAATAGGATAGAAAACTTTTTGAGAAATAAGAGATTGCAAAAATCTATGAAAATCGAAGTGATTCCTTATGAAAAAATGGAACTTTACAATAAGAATCATTCTTTAGTGGATTTGACCTTAAATAGCCACCTAGACGGGAAAAGATCCGAATTTGCAGGACTTCCATTTGTCGAATATATAGGATCAAACAAGTGGAATGGAAGCTACAAGGCTCTGGATTTTTACAATGGCAAATCTTCTCTTACTGTTGAGGAAACTTTCTTCCTAAACAATGCTCAAGTTTATGATAATATAAGCCTAACTAATATAACTAGATTGATTAACCACTACTATGTGATTTGGCAAACATATCTGAAACTAGACTCCAATGATTGGGATCAATTTGCCAGTGCGATGAAATCTAGTGAAAATGACTATATATTATACTTAGATAAATTCGAAAAAGAAGAAAAACATTCCTTGATAGAAGTTGGGGATTTTACATTTAGAAGAAACGACGATTCCAAATACCTTTCTCTAAGACATCTTTTGGATGAATTAGTAAAAGAAGGGATAATTTATAATTATGAATTCCCAATCAATCCTGGCAAGATTAAAATTGATTCATATAATGATCAGATGTCTATAGCTTTGGGAGAATTTATATCAAGAAATATTTGCCAGTACAATCTAAGCTTTGACCTGATAAAAATAGAAATGGCTAAGAAAAACTACAAATACTCCTATTTTGTAACCTCTGATAAACTAGCCTTCGAATACGAATACCAGGTAGCAAATCCAAAAGACTTTGCTAAGATAAGCAACGAAATAATGGATGAGTATGATTCAACAAATAAGTTAAGTAAGGTTAGAATATTTAACAAAATAAATGATCAAGTATATGTTAAAGCCAAAGAAAAGTCTGTTGTATTTACCTACGAATTTGGAGATATAGCTTTTAGGGAATTCTTTAGGAATTATAACAATAAAGGTAATATCCTTAGGGTGTTTACCTACTTTGAGCTTATAAAATATGCAGATGACTTTGACGAGATAAAAATAAGAGTAAGACTAAGATGGAAAGCTTATGATGACTATAGGGAAGACAGTTTGCCTATAGAAAACTTCTTGGATATAGTTTGTACAAAGGGTTTTACAACTATAATAATTTCGACCATTGAAAGACATATTAAAAATGAAGACTTATACGAAATCAACAACCACGCCAAACAGTTTGGTATGGACGCCAAGCCTGTATTAATTGCAACAAACCCTCACGATGATACAAGTCAGATTAAGATGATTGCAGCAGCTGCAGGAGTATTCTTCATAGATAGAGATATGATCAAAGATAATGGTGTAGCTGATTACATCAAAAATATTGCACAAGGTAAGAAAGAATGGTGGGATATATAGTTTAAAAAATCTTGCCATTTAAGTGCATATTTTTGTATTTATTTTTAAATCAAATAGGGATGTTGATATTGAACTAAGGTATTCCTAATAAGAAAAATTTGGAAGACAGGATAAGTATAAAGAATATAATAAGTATTCGAAATTAGAAAAAATATCTAAGTACTTTCTATAGATAAGTTACTCTGCTCATGGAAAGTACTTGGGTATATTTTTTTGCCATAACGATTTGTAATAAAAACGATATTTTAGGAGAGCTTTTTATGGGGTTTTAAAATTTTTTTGATAGTATGATTTTCTTTTGTATTTATTCAATATTAATGAATGAAGATTTTCATCAGTCTTTTTGGCTTCTTCTAGGGCAAGCTGTGCTACTTCTTTGTAGTCTAAAGATAGATCATATAAGATAATAGATTTCATATATAACATAATTGGAGATGATTTTTCTTTAGAGTTTAATTCAATTGCCTTATTTATATACTCCAAAGCGGTTTTACTCTTGTCTAGATTATAATAAGCAACTGCGATATTATGAAATAAAATAGAGTTAAAATGATTGTCATTAATCTTTGAATTTTCTAGAAACAGTAATACTTTAAGTTTATCATCGAATGAATCCATCACTTGTGTATAGTTCATAAGAAGCCTGTAATCTAAAATATCGTAGGTATTTGAATCAAGATTAGAAAAATCAAAAGTCTTACCAGTATTTAGGGCTTCAATTATGATAGCTTTTCTTTTTGCTTTATCATCTTTAATTTGCATATTTTCGAAAAATAACCTTAATTTCCTAGCTCTATTTTTGATAATTTTTCTAAAAGTACTGTTTTCTATGTCCATAAGTATTTCTATTTCATTAGCATAAGAAAGACCTGCTACATTATCCCTTGCATTAAGATCATCTATAATTTTATCTATTATCTTTGAATCTTCTAAGAATATGTTTAAATATTCCTCAACTAAATCCACGTTTAATATATTAGAAAAAACTTCTAATTTATCTATATCAATAGTGTATTTGCCGTTTTCAATATCTGAAATAGTTTTTACGTTTATATAAGATAACTCTGATAGTTTTTCCTGAGTGAGTCTATTATTTAATCTAAAATTTCTAAAAATCTTACCAAAAATAATATTAGAGTTATTCATGCAAATCTCCAAATAAATAATTATAACAAAAATAAAATAAAATGTCTATAGATAAATTATATGTTAATTTAAATATTTTTCTATGTTAACATTTATTTAAATGGAGATGATATTAGATTTAAATTTATACAATAAATACATTGAAGAAGTTATCACAATAATTAATGATTTTACTAGTAAATATGGCAAAGTCTTAACAATATATGATATTAAATTACCACTAACTGGTTCTAGAATAGGATTGTCTGGTAATGATATATTTGAATTGTATATAATATTTTGCAATTATTTTTCACTAAAAATAAAATTGGAAGATTACTATGATTTTTATACTATAGAAAGAATAGCTATAACAATAATAAGACAAAAGGATAGGAGATATGAAGTTTAAAGATGAATTGAAATTAATTTTTAGGAAGCCTTGGAAATTTGTTATAATGCTAGTGATTTCTACTATAATTTTATTTTCCTTTTTACTTATGGTCTTTAATTTCCTTGCTTCGAGGAATAATTTGGCTAAGATGAAGGATAATTATGCTCAAATTTCGACGATAGCTATTGCAAAACCTAGTGGAGTTGGGAAGCCTGTAGAGTATACAGAGATTGATAAGGATTTAATTGATGACATTAATAAGTCTAGCCTTGTTGATAAGGTGGAAATTAGAGATACTATGGCTGCTAGAATTCCTGGCGTCAATAATTCAAATATCGCCTTTGGTAGTCCATCATCAAATAGTATAGCGGTCTTTAAAGGAAAGATTGAAGAAGTAACAGATAGGCAAGATTTTGGTCCAACTGAAGGGATAAATGCTGTTGTTACAATAGAAAAGATAATTGCAGCTAAAGATAGCTGGCTTAGAGAAGGGGAAAGCGTTAACTTATCTATAAATATGAGCAAAGATGCACGTATTAAGCTTAGTAACGACAAGTCTTACGTATTTATGGGTGTTTGCGAGCCAACAAGTCTTGGATATATGCGTCAGAACCTATTGGTTAGCAGAATTAGCGAAAATTTGATGATGGAACAAGGCAAGTCAAAGGAGCTTACATATTTATACACAAAGGGTGTTTTAGAAGACGAAGAAGATTTGGAAAAAGACTTTATTTCTCTTTTGAAGAATGAAATCAAAAATCAAGATGACCTTTATACTCTAAGACTTGTTTCTGATATGAATATGGTCTTGCCTGTAGCTAATGAAAATATGTTTTTACTTGAGGGTAGGCGGATTTCTGAGGATGATTTTGGTAAAGACCTTTGTTTAATCTCTAGCGATTTGGCAAAAAAACACAATTTTAAACTGGGTGATAAACTAGATTTAGAATTATCTTCTGATATATATAAGAGCTATAATGGTTATGTATCAGCCTTTTCATCTATGCTTGATGAGGGCAATTACGATTTTGACGAAGCTAGAGTTTTCGAAGTAGTAGGTATCTATGATTTTTCAGACTTAAATATAGAAAATAGTCCTATGCTTTTTTCATTAAATGATATATTTATTCCAAAATTTAAGGAAGAGCTAAACACAAGTTTTGTGACACCTCATAACTTGTCTTTAAAAATTGGGGTGGACAATATAGCTAGTTTTGAAGAAGAACTTTTACCAGAAATCGAAAAGGCTGGCTACAAAGTAGTGTCAGCTGACAACAATTGGTCTAAGGTAGAGTCATCCTTTGGTCTTATAAAAAAATCCATGGTAAAGAATCTTATTTATGGATTCGCGATTGGCATAGTAGGGATATTTATTCTAGTATTTGTAAATACTAAATTAAATAAAAATGAATATGTTCTAAGAAGAATTTTTGCAGGAGATAACAACCATATAAATCAAAGTTTAAAAGTAACTTTGATTTTAGCGCTTTGCATAGGTTTTGTAATAGCCTTTGGATCAATCTTTGGCTTTGCAGATAAGCTTGTATCTAATAAAGATATGATTCTTATCTTTAACAAGATTGACTATTTAATTTTACTTCTTACAGGGCTTATATTCCTAGCCTTTGCTCTAATTATTAACCAAAAGAGAATTAAAAAGTTAGAGAAAAAAGACATAGTGGAGTTGATGCAATAATCATGATTAAAACATTTTTAAGAAAACCTATTTATCTTATTCTTTATACAGTATTAATCTTTCTTGGTTTTTACGCCATGGCTGAGATTAATAAAAATATTAAATCAGATAAAAATGAGTATAAGTATATTTATGAAAATACTGAAATCAAGGGCCAAGTTAAGGAAGCAACAAGTGTAAGTGGGGAAGTAAGGTTAGACTATTATGATCTTTATCCTATGTTTTTGCAAGAAGAAATACAAGAAATTTATACCAGAGCCTTTGCCAAAGGTTTTGTGGATGTAGATAAAATCGTTAAGCCTACCGATACCGATGAAGACGGTCGAGTAGATGTATTTGCATCAAATAATGTTGGTAAGCTGATTGAAAGAAACTTCGTATCCTATGACGGAGATACCAAGCTAAAAAAAGGTGAAGCCCTAGTATCCAAAGATCTTGCGAAAAAATACGGTCTTAAAAAAGCTGAAAAATTTAGACTAAAGATAGATACAGATAGCAAAGAAGACTTATATATGGATTTACTGGTCAAGGATTTTGTAGATCTCAATGAGTCGGTACTAGCATTAGATTCTGTAATTGTAAATAATAAAACTATGTTTGATGATAATCTCATGGTAAATAGCTTTTACAAAGAGGCATATGGATCTTATTTAGGCTTTAACTTTAAAATCAATCCTAAATATAATAATGATTATGAAAGAATTAAGGAAAAAATCGATAATATTTTAGGAACTAAGTATCTTGCTCCAACAAATGCCAAAGATTTTTATAATGTGATAAAACCCCTAGGAGAGAAAATAAAAGATGAGGAGAAGTTTCTTTTCATCATAAAAATAGCTCTAGCGATTTTTTCCTCTTTGATATTGTTTCTAAAGGTGAAAGAGGAGAATGTCTCTATATTAATTAGAAAGATTTTTGGAGAAAGTGATGTAAAAGTATTTGCTTCATACTTTTTAAGTCTAGGGGTGTTAGTCCTTCTTATAAATGGATTAAGCTTTATGATTGTAAATAAAGTATCATATATTTCCCTTAATGATCTTGCTATAAATCTAATGATAAATCTTGTAGTTTTAATTGCTGGCTTATTTTTAATAATTTACAAAGATATTTTTATCCTATATCAGAAAACGGAGGATTAAATGAATAAATTAGAAATATCAAATGTTGGATATGTATATAATAAATCTGACAAAATTATCTTAAGAGATGTATCAGCAAATTTTCTAGAGGGGACTGTGTCATCTATTGTAGGAGAATCTGGTGCTGGAAAATCTACACTTTTATATATAATATCAGGCTTTAGCAAACCAAAGGCTGGCAAAATTTCCTATAATGGAAAAGAAGTCGAAGATTTGAGGGACTATAGGAGGAATATAGTATCGACAATTAGCCAGTCCTATATGCTTTTTCCAACAAGAACAGTTTTAGAAAATGTTATGTATCCAATGTTACTTGATAAATTAGACAAAAATGAAGCGAGAGATAGAGCCAAAGACCTATTAAAATCAGTAGCAATAGATGATATTCATTTTGATAAATTACCCGAAAAATTATCCGGAGGGGAGAAGCAAAGAGTCGCCATAGCTAGGGCTCTTGCAGCAAATTCAAAGATAATAGTGGCAGATGAGCCAACTGGAAATCTAGACGATAAAAACTCAGAAGAAATCTATTCCATCTTTGATAGGCTTGCTAAAAAAGACGGGAAAATCATGATAATTGTAAGTCATGATAAACACCTTTCAAAAAAGGCTGACTACCAGTATGAGATGAAGGATGGGAAACTAAATCAAATATAGATTATAATAAGACCTCCAAAATCAAGATGAGGATTTTGGGGGTCTCATTAGATTATGGAATTACTTTTTTGTTGATTTTCATAAAAAAGAGCTTAAGGTTTAACACCTAAGCTCTATTATTATTTACTAGATTAGTTTTTTAACTTCTTCTAAAGCTTTGTCAAAATCAACTTCATCTGTAACTTCTGGTACGTATTCTACGTAAGCTACTTTTCCATCTTTATCAACAACTACAATACCACGAGCAAGTAATTTGTTCTCTTCCATTAAAAAGCCGTATTTTTCACCAAATTCACGATTTTGGTAGTCAGAAATCATAATTGTATTTTCTATATCTTCATTTGAGCAAAATCTTGCTTGAGCAAATGGTAAGTCTTCAGTGATTGTAACTACACTTACGCCATCTAAAGCTGCTGCTTCTTTGTTAAATCTTTTTGCTTGCAAAGCACAAACGCTAGTATCAAGTGATGGAGCAACTGAGTATACTACAACTTTTCCCTCATTGTCTTCGCTAGACCATTCAGAAAGGTCGTTTTTTGTTGCTTTAAATGCTGGAGCAGTATCTCCGACTTTGATTTCGTTTCCAATTAAATTTACTTTGTTTCCTGCGAATGTTATATCCATTTTTAATATTCTCCTTTAATCTAAAAGTTTCCATTGATATTTATACCCAAATATATAGATGTTTTTGAAATATTTAGGAAAATACTTTTGATGTGAAAATTCACAAAAATAAAATATTTTTACTTAATAGGATACAAATCCCTAAATATCAACGTTTATTGACAATCGTATCGGGTCGTAATATTATATAAGTAAATAAAATTCGTTTTCAAAGGAGGAAAAACATATGATGGAGAAAATCCAGAAGTTTGGTGGAGCGATGTTCACACCTGTAATGCTTTTTGCAGTGTCAGCTTTACTAATTGGCTTTGGTACTTTGTTTACAACAGAAGTAATCATGGGACCTATAGCTTCAGAAGGAACCATATGGTTTGGTATCTGGGGTATGATTCTCTCAGGTGCATGGGTTGTATTTAATCAACTGCCATTATACTCTTTACTTACTTTTATCTGGAGAAAATGAGGATATATAAAACTTCATAGATCATCTAAAGGAAAAGCCAATTATAGCATCTGTAACCAAGCTTTCCAATAATAGAATATCGCAAATATCGGACTATAGTATTCCCTTTGTGACCCACGAGGTTTTTTGAATATGAGAGCAGGACAAAAATTTCTCCAATATCCCAGTTTTATGTTGTGAATGATTTTATGATTTTAAAGTATATATCATTCTTAGAAAACCACAGCTAAATGCTGTGCTTTTCTATATCTTGTCCATAAAATCATTAGTGGATAATTGGCCTGACTTTATTATCGATCTTAAGTCGTTGTTTAGAACGTCTGTACCACCTGCCCACATGCCGTTAAGGTAGAAGTTTTTCATAAGTCCATATTTTTTATTTATCAACCTATATGATGGGTAGGTCACTCTTATAAATTTGCCACTTATATCATCTTCTATATATTTTCTTTTGTAGAGATTTGCTAGTAATTGGTCGTTTTTGATGGCAGCTAATAGATTTTTCTCAAAGCCTTGGGCGTTTATTATGATGTCTGTTTTAATTTCTTTTTCCTTCTTGCTTGTTACTACAAATTGACCTTGTGAATCTACTTTTATATCGTCAGTAGCTCTGATAACTTTTATCTTTAAGTCCTTATAATCTTCAATAATGTTTTGCATGGTGATTGTTGGAGTTTTTGTAGCTATGAATTCGATCATTTCTAGATACTTCTCGTCTACTTCTACTTTGTCAAGACCATTTAAACTGTTATATATAAGAGCAGCATAGCCAGTTAATTGCATGGTGTATGTTTGGGCAAAACTTAAGCCAAGGTCGTTTTCTTTTAGGGCCATGGTGTAGGACTTGATATCGGTGTTTTTGTATTTATCATAAGTTTCTATTAGGTTGTGGCCGTACTTTGAGAAGTCACTTAATACTTGATCTTTGATTTTACTTAAGCTTACAAAACCTTCTTCGTCCTTATTTTTTTCTATCCATTTTTCGTCAATTGAACAAATATCATCATCTATATAATAAGGGATATCTATTGGAGGAAATCCATTCTCTTTGGTTAAAAAATATAGGGGATAGGCTATTTTTTTAAATTTTGTAAGATATCTATATATATCAATTGATGTTGGACCAGCTCCTATTATCCCGATTGTCTTTGAATCTTGGATGTTTTTTATTTTTTCATCTAATGGGTAGGGATCGTATATAAAATTGGCATTTTCTTTTAAATAGTATGAATCTTTATAGAAAGATTGGCCAATAGCTAGGAATATAGAAGCGAAGTTCTCTTCTTCGACTTTTGCATCACTTACAATTTTATATTTTGATTGATCTTTATATATATCCACTACTTCATTTTTGTGAATTATGACGTTTTCATTGGCTATATACTTTCCAAAGCTTTCTTTTATATAATCAGCAAATATATTCCTTGCAACCATTCCTTCTATTTTCTCATTTTCTTTATTATTTCGGATAAGCCAATTTTTAAAATGATTTGGATTATCCATATCCAAGGACATATATCTTTCGTGTACGTTTAAAACTTTGTAGTCTGTATCTTTCTCATAGGCTATTCCTACTGATAGTTCTTCACGTTTTTCAAATATATGGATTTTTATATCATAAGTATAATTTTTATGGCTAATAATTGTTTTTAGGATATTAGCCCCACCTACTCCAAAACCTACTATAGCTATGTTCATTATCTACTCCTTTTTTATTTTTGAAGTTAATTATTCTAATTATTACCCTAAATTTGTATAAATTAAGTAAATTATTTGACACCAGCCTTTACACATAGTAAAGTTATTAAGTATTGGCGTGAGAATCGCCAAGATTAATTTTAAAAGAAAAGGAGGTGCATTATGCCTACAATTAACCAACTTGTTAGAAAAAGCAGAAAAAGTGAAAAATCTAAATCAAACACTCCAGCTTTGGGTTACAACTACAATACTTTAAAAAGTAGAATAACTCCTAACCAATCACCACAAAAACGTGGAGTATGTACATCAGTTAGAACAGTAACACCTAAAAAGCCAAACTCTGCTTTACGTAAAGTAGCCAGAGTTAGACTAACTAATGGTGCTGAAGTTCTTTCTTACATCCCAGGTATTGGACACAACTTACAAGAACACAGTGTTGTGCTTATCAGAGGTGGTAGAGTTAAAGACCTTCCAGGTGTGCGTTACCACATCATAAGAGGTACTCTTGATACTGCAGGAGTAAACGGACGTAAACAAGGTAGATCTAAATACGGTGCTAAAAAAGACCAAAACTAGGATCTAAAACTTAGTGCATAATGTACCTATAATATAGAAATAAAGATTATAAATTTCGGTATATGCATGCACACTAACAACACATGATTAGTTGAGTACTAATGATATTACTTAATAATTGGTAAAGGAGGGAAGCAAAGTGTCAAGAAAGGGACATATACCAAAAAGAGAAGTAATGCCTGACGCTAAGTATAACGATAGAGTTGTAACAAAACTTATCAACAACGTTATGCTTGATGGCAAAAAAGGCCTTGCAACAAGAATTGTTTACGATGCTTTTGACATCGTAGAAGAAACAACAGGCAATGACGCGCTAGAAGTATTCTACCAAGCTATGGAAAATATTATGCCAACACTTGAAGTTAAAGCACGTAGAATCGGTGGTGCTAACTACCAAGTTCCAATGGAAGTTAGACCAGAAAGAAGACAAACTTTAGCTTTGAGATGGTTAGTAAACTTTTCAAGAGCTCGTGGTGAAAAAACTATGGTTGAAAGATTATCTAAAGAAATCTTAGATGCATCTAACAACGCTGGTGCAGCTGTCAAGAGAAAAGAAGAAATGCATAGAGCTGCAGAAGCAAATAAAGCATTTGCACACTACAGATATTAATTTTAGGGGGATAAATGCCTAGACAAGTAGCACTAAAAGATACTAGAAACATAGGAATCATGGCCCACATAGATGCGGGTAAAACAACAACAACAGAAAGAATCCTATATTATACTGGTAAAATTTATAAAATTGGTGATACTCATGATGGTACAGCAGTAATGGACTCCATGGACCAAGAAAAGGAACGTGGTATTACAATCGGTTCTGCTGCAACCACAGCTTTTTGGAAAGACCATAGAATAAATATTATCGACACTCCAGGACACGTGGATTTTACTGTAGAAGTAGAAAGATCACTAAGAGTTCTTGACAGTGCGGTAGCTTTATTTGACGCAAAAAGCGGGGTAGAACCACAATCTGAAACTGTATGGAGACAAGCTGATAAATACCACATTCCAAGAATTTGTTTCATCAACAAAATGGATGCTACTGGTGCAGATTTCTTCATGGCAGTAGAAACAATTAAAGATAAACTAAAAGCAAATGCAGTTCCACTAGAAATTCCAATAGGAGCTGAACAACAATTCCAAGGTGCTGTTGACCTTATTACAATGGAAGCTGTAACATATAACAGTGAAGACCTTGGTGCTCACCCAGTTTATTCAGAAATTCCAGAAGAATTAAAAGAAACAGCTGAAGAATATAGAAACAATCTTCTTGAAGAATTATCAGAAGTTGATGATACAATCATGATGAAATATCTTGAAGGAGAAGAAGTAAGCGTAGAAGAAATAAAAGCTGCTATCAGAAAAGGAACAATCGAACAAAAGATTTTCCCATGCTTACTAGGTTCAGCTTACAAAAACAAGGGTGTTCAACCATTGCTAGATGCAGTCATTGAATATATGCCATCTCCACTTGATGTACCATATATCACAGGTACAGATCCTAAAGATGAAGAAGTAGTAATGGAAAGAAAACCTGGAGATAATGAACCAACAGCAGCATTAGCATTTAAAGTTGTAACTGATCCATATGTAGGTAAGTTAATCTATACTAGAATTTACTCAGGTACAATAGAATCAGGTTCATATATCTACAATGCAACAAAAGGTAAGAGAGAACGTGTTGGACGTATCATGCAAATGCACTCTAACAAACAAGAGGAAATTCCAGTAGGTTACGCAGGAGATATAGTTGCACTTCTTGGACTAAAAGATACAACAACAGGTGATTCCTTATGTGATCAAGATAATCAAATTATCCTTGAAAAGATGGAATTCCCAGATCCAGTAATCTCAGT
>CABTWT010000014.1 GCA_902488555.1 uncultured Anaerococcus sp. | reverse complement strand
TAACCATATTATTTTTAATATTTATTGCACCAGCCCTATTAAATGCCCTCATGCCTATAATACTAGCTCTAGTAATCGTGGGATTCTTGGCACCATCTATAAGAAAGATTGACCATATCCTGCCAATCAAACACAAGGCGGTATCCTACCTGCTTGGTACAATCCTGCTATTGCTTTTACTATTCTTCATGGTATGGTTCATCCAATTTATAGTAAGTCAAGTATCTGGCCTGGTAGGCAATATCATAAGCAATTGGGATAAGATTGTATCTTCTGTAAATACTTGGATCAATGATGCTAATTCACAGATTAACCTCATGCCTGAGTATGTATCAAACACCATAAGATCTGGCCTAAACTCCCTGTATGAATGGCTGGGCAGCTTGCAAAAAAATGCAATCAATATTACCTTTGGATTTACCCAAGCCTTTATAAATACATCCAATGACATAATATTTTTTGTGATTACCTTTGTAGTTGCATTTTATATAATACTTGGCGATATGCAAAATGTTTCTGATAAATACCATCAATTGATACCAGAAAAGTCAAAGAATAACCTTTCTTTAATAAGGACTGTCTTTAAGAATTCAACCTGGAATTATATAAAATCCCAGCTAAAACTAGCCTTGCTGTGCACAATAATAATGGCGATTTTCCTGTTTTTCATAGGCCAACAATACTTCATGCCAATAGCCCTAATATTAGGATTTGTAGACCTACTTCCTATGATTGGACCTATAATAGTCCTCTTACCATGGTCAATAATAGAACTACTTATCTTTGATAATACCTTCAAGGCCATAGGACTATTGATTGTATTGACAGCTTGGACTGGGCTTAGACAAGTCATAGCTCCAAAGGTAATAGGAAGCTCTGCAGATATACACCCAATTCTATCAGTTATAGCTCTTTATGCTGGACTTAAACTTTTTGGAGTGATGGGAGCCATATTTTTACCAGTTGTATTTATATTTATTGTAGGAATTTATAGGTCTGGAATAATTGATAATTGGATATATGATTACAAGGAATTTTTCAAATATGTGTCCGATACTCTAAACATTGGCAAAAGAAATATAGATATTCCAGGTGATAATAATTAAAAATTAAGTATAGTGAGATTAGTGATAACAATTATCAATAGGAGAGATTATGGATAAATACAATGTTAAAATTTTAGATAAAAAAGAAGAATACAAATATGTGTGGACATACACCCTGGAAAAACCAGAAGATTTGACCTGGGAAGAAGGATCTAGCTTCCACCTTGCCTTGCCTGGCTACGATGAGGGTGAGGAAGTTAATAAAAAGCTAATCCATCACCTTAGTATAAATACTTTGATAAGTGAGGGCAAAATAAGATTTACAACCAAAATCCCAATAAGAAAGTCTCCATTTAAAAAAGTACTTTCAACTTTAGAAGTAGGAGATGTGGTGACAATCTTTAAAATCAAATCACATATGGCATTAAGAAGGGAAAATCTACCGCTCATTGCCCTATCTCAAGGTCTAGCAATGTCAACTATCAGACCACTTATAAAAAGATTTGAAGAAGATAGTTCAAATATCCCAGAATTTATTAGCGTAAATGTCAATGCTAAAGATACCCATCTATACGAAAGAGACTTTTCTAGCATTGATGATTCATTATTATTAAAATATTGGCTAGACAGTAGAAGCGACTACCTTGAAAAGATAAAAGACCTTGCAAAAAATAAAAGTGATGGATATTTTTATGTAGTAGGTAGCGAAAACTTTGTTCTAGATACCCTATATATATTAAGGGAGAATGGAATCGAAGATGACAAGCTAATAATTGACAAAAAACCAGAAAAAAGAGCAATAATCTTTAAGACTTTAGAAAATTATAAAATAATACTTTAAGTGAAAAAACTTCCAAGCATATTACTTGGAAGCTTTTTTTATCTTATCAAAACTAAGGATAATGGAAAAATATTCTCCATCGATATCTGCTGATATTTCTCCATTCATCTTTTCGGCAAGCCCCTTACAAATGGCAAGACCAAGACCTGTAGATGAACCAGTTCTTGAATCACTCGCCTTGTAAAATTCCTTAAATACATCATCTTTGTTTATTGTAAGATCCTCTTTGATTTTATTTTTACTTACAAAAATTATTTTATCATCTACTTCTCTAAGTCTAAGATGAATTGGACTTTGGCCATGTTCCAATATATTTTTGTAAATATTTTGAAAAATTCTACAAAGACCATCCTTGTTTGCCAATATAAAAACTTTATTTTCTGTAAAGTCTATTGTAGGTTCAATATTCTTTAATTTAAAATCTTCGTAGTAATTAAATAAAGTTTCTAGGGCAAGAGATGTAATATCAATTTTCACCATCTCAAGTTTGTATTCTTCTTCTTGAAGTTTTATAAAGGTAAATAGCTGGTCTAGGATATTATTTAGACTATTGATGCGATTTTTCATTATGGAAATATACTTATCAAAGTTTTCATTATTATTTTCAATGACTTGCAAATAACCATCTAGGGAAGTAAGTGGCGTCCTAATATCATGGGAGAGACCTCTAATAGTATTTTGCAGATATTTTTCCTTATTGATATAATTTTTTTCTTTACTATGGTAACTATCCAAAAATTCATTGATAACTTCTGAAAATTGGGCGAAGGGTTTTATTGATAATCCTGTACTTATTCTCATTTGTGTATTATTTTTAATTAGGAAGGTAATTTGATCAATAATGTTATAAATCTCTTTAATGATAAGTATATTTATTGATAGTGAGATTAGCAATAATATAATTAGAATCCAGATAGTGTACATAATATATTCCCCTTTTATATGTCTTTTTTATTTATTATAACAGAAGACATACACAAAGATATACCAGCAATAATTATTGCGACGATAATGGATCTTACTAGATCCGCATTTGTACTATTGAAGTTTGTTGAAGCAATATTTCCTATATTTACAAAATTAGAAAATGTAAAATCATCGGATAAATTTTTAAACATAGACATAAGCTGATCTGCAAGTCCTATAAATAGTTTAAAAAGTATAGTTGGGTACAAGAGAGTAAACATCAAAGTCTTTGATGTAGAGCGACTTGCTGTAGCTACTAATAGTATTACTGCAAGGTAGGATATATGAGATATTAGCTCTACAAGAAGGATTTTAACTAATCTTGGATAGTCTGTAAATTTGAGCATTCCATTATTTATGTGTGGTCCTGCGAGAGTTAAAATCACTCCGCTAATAGCAAAGCTTACTATAACAAATAAGGTTGCGGCAATAAAAGTTGCCATTATATATGATCCCTTATTTTTGCTCATTCCAATGAAATTTTTAACAAAACCATTACTATAAGGATTGGTAAAGAAAAGAGATCCAAATATTATTAGAAATACTAGATAGGTTGATTGTGAAAATGAAGATATTACAAAGTCCTCACCACTATCAGTCAGTGTTTCAATTTGGCTTGTTTCAATATCAAACTTGACACCATTGGTATTGTCATTGCTAGTCTCTACAATTGTTTGATCTAAGTTGTCCATGTTTTTAGTAGTATAGTCAACTAATCCAATTGTCATAAGAAATGTCAGTATAGCAGCTAAAATTATAAAATAAGAATATTTACTTTTGAAAATTCTACATAATTCCATTTTCATAAGATTTAACATATTAAGCTCCTTTATTTGCCAATAATTTGATGTAGTATTCTTCCAAGGAGGTATTGTGAACATTAAAATAGTTGATTTTAATACCTGCTTCGTATAGACAAGATATTATATCATTTGTAAATTTGCTATCTACATATATATGAATCATATTGCTATCCAGCAATTTATAAGGTCCGATCTTTCTTTCATCTAGGGCAAGTATAGTCTTTTTGGGGTCATCAGTAAGGACTTCTATCCTGTCTTTGGTGGACTCTTCAAGTTCTTTTTTTGTAAAGTTTGCTACTAGAGATCCCTTGTCTATGATAGCAAAATTTGTTGCAAGCTTTCCTAGTTCATCTAGTATATGTGAAGATATGAGGAAAGTTATATTATTTTCTTTGTTTAACTTAGCTATTATGTTTCTAATATCAATAATTCCTTGGGGATCTAGGCCGTTTATTGGTTCATCTAGAACGACTATATCTGGATTACCAACAAGGGCTAGGGATATGCCAAGTCTTTGTTTCATTCCGAGGGAAAAATCTTTGATCTTTTTTTTGCCAACATTTCCAAGTCCTAACAAGTCTAGAGTTTCATGTATGTACTTATCGCCTACTAGTCCTAGGGACTTACCTTTAAGTAGCATATTATCGTAGGCTGTCATAGTAGGGTAAGATCCTACATTTTCTATCAGAGCTGATAGTCTTCTTTGACTTATCTTATTTTCCTCGTGAGAATTAGAAAATATTTGATAAGTTCCCGAAGTAGGTTTTGATAAATTAGCAATCATCTTCATAAAAGTAGTTTTTCCAGCACCATTTTTTCCTATAAGGCCATATATGTCTCCTTGGTTTATGGTCAAAGATATATTGTCTACAGCCTTGTAATTGCCAAAAGTTTTGCATAAGTTTTTTGTCTGTACTATTGGATTCATAATCGCTCCTTTCAAAAGTGTTTATCTTTGTCTATCTATATAATATATGAAAATTATTAACAAAGCATATATAAAGTTTAAAGAAATCATAAAGATTAAAAAAAACCATCATATAGATGGCTTAAAAATAACTATTTTGCAAGTTTAAATCCTATTCCCCAAACCGTTTCAATATAATCTTCCTTGGTGTATTTTTTAATCTTTTTTCTAAGATTAGATATATGAACGTTTATAGAATTATCTGTAGGAAGATAATAGTCGCCTTGGCTATATTCATATAAATTTTCCTTAGTAAATACTTGATTTGGATTTGAAATTAATAGTTCTAGGATTCTAAATTCTGTTTTTGTAAGAGAGAGAGCCTTATCATCAACATAAGCTTGGTAATTATCTATCCTTAAGGATTTATAGCTTAGACTTTTACTAGCGGATGAATTATCACTTCTTTTTGTAAGGATATTTGCCCTAGCAAGGAGTTCCTCAACGTTAAAAGGCTTGGTCATATAATCATCGGCACCACCCCTTAGTAGGGCAAGTTTTGAGTCCATAGAATCTTTTGATGATAGGATTAAGACTGGGGCATTGGTCACTTTTCTTATTTCTTCTATGACTTTTTCCCCAGCTAGTCCTGGAAGCATAAGGTCTAGGATAAATAAGTCAAAATTCTCCTTAATATATATGAGAGCTTCTGTACCGGAATAAACTTTCTTACAAGAAAAGTCATTTTTTGTCAAGACTTCAGAAATTATATTATTTATATCATTGTCATCTTCTATGATTAAAACTTTTTTTGCCATATACATCCCCTTTGTTTCTTTGATTAAAGTATATCACATATTAGCCTTTCTTATTACAATAGATAAATTTATTTAAACTAGTATATTTTTTATGATAAAAAGGAGTTATTATGGAAAAAGTTGGATGCTATATACACATACCATTTTGCCAAAAAAAGTGCTATTATTGTGACTTTTGTGCCTATATGAATGTGGAGGATAGGATTGATTCCTATATTAAAAATTTAAAAAAAGAAATAAATTTTTACCAAGAAAGGCTTAGTGTGGATATTGATTCGATTTATATTGGAGGAGGGACACCTTCTTATATAGATCCCGTCTATATAAAAAAGATTATAGATGAAGTAAGAAAATTTAAAATAAGCGACTTAAAAGAATTTACCATAGAATGTAATCCCAATTCCATATCTAAGGAAAAACTAGCAATCTATAAGGACATTGGTATCAATAGGATTTCACTTGGTGTCCAATCTTTTGACGATGAGGTTCTAGGAGCCATTGGCAGAAATCATACAGCAGATATCGCTTTAAAAGATATAGATATGATTAGGAATGCTGGTTTTGATAATTTATCTTTTGACCTCATGCTAAATCTCCCAAAGCAAAGCTATAGGTCTATCAAAAATGACCTAGAAATGGTTAAAAAGATTTCTCCTGAACATATATCTTGGTATTCGCTTATTTTGGAAGAAGGATCAAGGTTTTATGCCCTGGATAAAAAGGGCAAGCTTGATTTGATGGAAGATGACGATGAGGTTGATATATTCGAAGAAATTATAGAAGAACTTGATTCTCTTGGCCTTAAGCGTTATGAGATATCAAATTTTGCCAAGGAAGGCTATGAATCTTACCACAACAAGAAATACTGGGAGGGTAGAGGATATATTACCTTCGGTATGAGCGGATCTGGCTACCTTACTAACTACAGATACACCAATACTAGAAACTTTATCCATTATGGACAAAATATTGGTCAAGGACATCTACCAATTGATGAGATTTCCTATATAGGTAAAGAAGATAAAGAAAAAGAATATATTATTTTTAAACTAAGAGAAACATCTGGTATAAATCTTGAGAATTTCAGAAAAATATTTGGCCATGATTTCTTGCATACTTATAAAAAAGAAATTGATCAATTCGTCGATGATGACTTTTTTATCATAGATGAAAACTTTAAATTTAGCCAAAAGGGTATGAATTTATCTAACGAATTTTACAGGTTAATAATTTAATTTTATTTGCTTGACAGGGGGTGATTAGCTAGTATACTATTATTAGCAGTCGACAGTAATGAGTGCTAAAAGGAGATAAAATGAATGATAGGAAGCTAAAAATATTATTCTCTATCATAAACTCTTACATCATAGACGGCGAGCCTATTGGTTCAAAATCTTTGGCTGATGAATACAATATGAATATTTCACCTGCAACAATTAGAAATGAGATGAGCGCTCTTGAGAAGATGGGTTTTATAGAAAAAGCCCACACATCAAGCGGTAGGCTTCCTTCTGATAAGGGCTATAGGTTATTTGTTGACTATATACTGGCAAATGAACTTAATGAAAATATCCGCCCTAATCGAAGTGACAGGATGATAAGTTTATTGGATAAAAGATATCACAATGCATCTGACATTGTTGAGACTGCAACTAAGATACTAGCCGATCTTACAAATTTGACCGCAGTATCAGTCACATTAAAAAACCAAATCAAGAAAATAAATAATATGGAGTTGATAAGACTTTCTAGCAATCAAGTATTACTTGTGGCAGTCTTTGACAACGGATTGATATTAAATGAATTAATTCACTTAGATTATGAAATATCAACTGACGAACTCATATTTATTAACAATGTCCTAAACGACACTTTAGTGGGATCTGATATTAAAAATGTTAACGAAAACCTAAAGAAACTTGAAGATAATCTTTTAAGTGAGTATAGGGATCTTATGGATAATATCCATAGAAGACTTGAGGGCAAATCTTACAATGACGCAGAAAGAGATGTTCAAATTGAAGGCTTAGGCAATATCTTCAACTTTAAGGAATATGAAGATTTATCTAAGGCACGTGAGTTTATTAAGTTATTTGATAGCAAGGATAGGGTAAATAAGATTATTGCAGAAAGGAACTACAATAACCTATATGTATCTATAGGTTATGAAAATGATCTAGATGAGCTAAAGGACAATACTATAATCACATCATATTTTAAGGTCAATGATGAAGTTGTTGGCCACATTGGAGTGGTAGGTCTTACCAGACTTAATTACCTAGATGTGATATCAAATATAATAATGATATCAGATTTGCTTAATAAATAAAGGAGTTTGTAGTGGATAATGAGAAAATAAAAAATGAAAATTTAAACCAAGAACTTGATGAAAATCTAGAAGATGAAATTATAGAAGATAGCGACGATGAAGAAGTGATCGAAGCTGAAATAGTAGAAGATGAAGATGAGGAAATTAGCGACGAAGTTATTGAGGAAGACTTTAATGAGTTTAAGGAAAAATACCAAAGACTTCTAGCTGATTTTACAAATTATAAGCAAAGAGAAGAAGCTAGCAAGGCTGACTTTAAAAAGTACGCTTGTTCCAATCTAGTAGAAAAGCTCTTGCCAGTTTTGGACAACTTTGATAGGGCTATAGCAAGCGCTAGTGACGATGACCCACTTATAAAGGGTGTGGTTATGACTCGCGATGAGATGCTAAAGATCCTTGAAAACGAAGGATTGGAAGTAATTCCATCAGATGGTGAAGTTTTTGATTACAATGTTCACCAAGCAGTTTTATCAGAAGAATCAGACACTGTAGAAAGCGATCATATAATAGAAACTTTTCAAAAAGGTTATAAGTTAAACGATAGAGTAATAAGACCTGCAATGGTTAAGGTAGCAAAATAGGAGGCTAATTAATATGGCAAAAATTATAGGAATTGATTTAGGTACAACAAACTCAGCAGTAGCTGTTATGGAGGGTGGTAGCCCAGTAATAATCCCAAACAGTGAAGGTAATAGAACAACTCCATCAGTTGTAGCTTTCTCAAAAGACGGAGAAAGATTGGTTGGAGAAACAGCAAAAAGACAAGCTATAACAAACCCAGATAGAACAATTTCTTCTATCAAAAGAGAAATGGGTTCTGATTTCAAGACAGCAGAAATCGACGGCAAAAAGTATTCACCAGAAGAAATTTCTGCAATGATTTTACAAAAATTAAAATCTGATGCTGAAAAATACTTAAATGACACAGTAACAAATGCTGTAATCACAGTACCTGCTTACTTTACAGATGCTCAAAGACAAGCAACAAAAGACGCAGGAAAGATTGCAGGTCTTACAGTAGATAGAATCATCAACGAACCAACTGCAGCATCTCTTGCATACGGTCTAGATAAAGAACACGACCAAGCAAAAATCATGGTATACGACCTTGGTGGTGGTACATTCGACGTATCAATACTTGAAGTTGGAGATGGAGTATTTGAAGTACTTTCAACTCGTGGTAACAACAAACTAGGTGGAGATGACTTTGATAATAAAGTTGTAGATTACCTAGCAGATGAATTCAAAAAAGAAAGTGGCGTAGATTTAACAAAAGACCTAACAGCTATGCAAAGATTAAAAGATGCGGCTGAAAAGGCTAAAAAAGAACTATCCTCAACAATGACAACAAATGTAAACCTACCATTTATTACAGCTGTTGATGGACAACCAGTTCACTTAGATATATCTTTATCACGTGCAAAATTTGATGAACTTACAAAAGATTTAGTAGAAGCAACAAGGGGACCAGTAAATGACGCACTAAAAGATGCTGGACTTTCTGCAAGTGATGTAGAAAAAGTTTTACTTGTTGGTGGATCAACAAGAATTCCAGCAGTTCAAGAACTTGTTAAAAACATCATAGGCAAAGAACCACAAAGAGATATCAACCCAGATGAATCAGTAGCTCTAGGTGCTGCTATCCAAGGTGGAGTTCTTACAGGCGAAGTAAAAGACTTACTATTACTAGACGTTACACCACTATCACTTGGTATAGAGACCCTAGGTGGAGTTGCTACAAAACTAATTGAAAGAAACACAACTATTCCAACAAAGAAATCTCAAGTCTTTACAACTGCAGCAGATGGACAAACAGAAGTAGACATCCACGTAGTTCAAGGTGAACGTGAAATGGCAGCAGACAATACAACACTTGGACGTTTCCAATTAACAGGAATCCCAGCAGCAAGACGTGGTGTTCCACAAATCGAAGTAACATTTGATATAGATGCTAACGGTATTGTAAATGTAACAGCAAAAGACCAAGGTTCAGGTAAAGAACAAAAGATTACAATCACATCAAGCTCAAACTTAACTGACGAAGAAATCGACAGAAAAGTAAAAGAAGCTGAACAATTTGCTGAAGAAGACAAGAAGAAAAAAGAAAACATCGATGTAAAGAACAATGCAGAAAGCCTAGTTTACCAAGCTCGTAAGACTCTAGAAGATGCCAAAATCGAAGGCTCTGAAAAAGACGAAATCGAAGCAAAAATCAACAAACTAGAAGAAGCTATCAATTCAAACGATACTGAAGCAATCAAAGCTCAAACAGAAGAATTACAAAATACAATCTACTCAATGAGCGAAAAGATGTATCAAGCCAACGCAAATGCAGAAGGCGCAGACCAAGCAAGTGCTGATGAAGATGTAGTTGATGCTGACTATGAAGTAATCGATGAAGATGAAGAATAATATATTAGCAAATTAATATAGTTTGAGTATAATAACTTAAATAAAATTAAAAAGGCTATTTCATAATGAAATAGCTTTTTTTAAGTCTAAATAGTGGAGGGAAAATGCAAGATCCATATGAAGTGCTTGGTGTAAGCAGAGATGCCACAGCAGATGAGATAAAAAGAGAATATAGAAAACTTGCCAAAAAATATCACCCTGACCTAAATCCGGGAGATAACGAAGCAGAGCAAAAGTTCAAAGAAGCAACTTTAGCCTACGAGATTCTATCAGATGAAGAAAAAAAATCCCAATACGACAGATTTGGCGAAGCTGCCTTTACCAATGGTGGTGGAGGCTACTCTGGTGGATTTACTGGAGGTTTTGGAGACTTGTTTGGGGACTTATTTACAGATTTATTTTCTGGAGGAGGAAGTCAACAGACAAACAGACCTACTAAGGGAGCTGATATCCAACAAGTAGTAAATCTAACTTTTGCAGAAGCAGCCTTTGGGGTTGATAAAGAAATTCAAGTCCGCAGGGAAGAAATTTGTCCGACTTGTGGAGGCTCTGGAGCTGAAGACGAAAACTCCATCCACACCTGTTCAAAATGTAATGGCCGAGGCGTTATAAACCAAGTTAGCCAAACACCTTTTGGTAGAATGAGCAGGACTGTAACCTGTGATGCCTGCCATGGAACAGGCAAGGTCATAGAAGAACCATGTAAAAACTGCCATGGTGATGGTAGGATCCAAAAGAGCGAGAGAATTAAGATTGAAATCCCATCTGGTGTTGAAACAAACAATGTTATGCGAGTTTCTAACAAGGGAGATGCTGGCTACAATGGTGGACCAAATGGGGACTTATATGTAATAATGCATGTCGAAGAACATGACATATTCAAACGTGATGGCCTAGACATCTACTATGATATGCCAATATCCTTCCCAACAGCTGCCCTTGGCGGTGAGATTGAAATACCTACCCTAAAGGAAAAAATGCCTTTTGATATACCACAAGGCACTCAGACTGGAACTAAGTTTAAGGTCAAAAAACAAGGAATTACAGATGCTAGGACTAGTAGAACTGGCGACTTGTATTTCTATGTGAAAGTACTAACTCCAGAAAATCTTAACAGCGAACAAAAAGAAGCCCTCAAAGCCTACGCCAATACTGTAGGAGCAGAAGTAAAAGAACACGAAAAAGGCTTCTTCGAAAAACTAAAGGATTTATTTGATTAATGGCAAACACATTTAACATCATAACACTAGGATGTAAGGTAAACCAATACGAATCAGAAGCAGTAGAAGAACTATTTTTACAAAAAGGCTACAAGAAAGCCCAAACAAATGCAGACATATATGTAATAAATACCTGTACTGTGACCAATATGAGTGATAGGAAATCAAGGCAAATGATATCCAAGGCTCGACGCGACAACCCAGATGCCATAGTTGCAGTAATGGGTTGTTATTCACAAGTAAAGCCAGAAGAAGTGGCAAAAATAGAAGGGGTTGATATAGTTCTTGGCTCTCGCAACAAGGAAAATGTTGTGGACCTATGTGAAGACATACTTCAAAATAAAAATGCCATTGATAAAATCATAGCTCCATCAGAAAGTAAAACTTACGAAGAGCTAGAGATATCTAATCAAACAGAAATGACCAGAGCCTACATCAAAATCCAAGATGGATGCAATATGTACTGCTCATATTGTCTGATCCCATACGCCAGGGGCAACATAGTAAGCCGTGATATTGACTCCATAGTAGAAGAAACTAAGAGACTTGCCGACAATGTCTTTAAAGAAATAGTCCTAACAGGCATACATGTAGCAAGCTATGGCAAGGATTTTGACAGTGATATTTCTCTAATAGATGTCATAGAAGCCGTGGCAAGTGTTGAGAAAATCAAGCGCATCAGACTTTCATCTATGGAGCCTAGACATATAAGTTTTGATTTCCTAGAAAGAATGAAAGCTACAGGCAAGGCCTGCGACCACTTCCACCTATCCCTACAATCAGGCTCTGATGACATCCTTAAGGCTATGAACCGCAAGTACGACAGGAAAATGTATAAGGAAAAAGTCGACCTTATAAGAGATGTCTTTCCAAATGCTGGCCTTACGACAGATATAATAGTAGGTTTTCCTGGTGAAAGCCAAGAAAACCACGAAGAAACCATGGAATTTGTAGATAAAATTAAATTTGCCAAAACTCATCTATTCAAATATTCTCCAAGAGAGGGAACAAGGGCAGCCAAAATGGGTGACCAAGTTGATGGCAATATCAAAAAACAAAGGCTCCATGACCTAGAAAAAATCGAAGAAAAAAACAGGATGGACTTTTTAGAAAAACAAATAGGCAAAGTCTTAGAAGTTTTGATAGAATCAAAATCTGACCTAGAGGGCTATTCGGGAGGATATTCTACAAATTACCTAAAGGTAAATGTCAAAAATGATATAGAAGCCAACACTATAGTAGAGGTAAAAATCACCGATATCATAGCAGGTGAACTTGTCGGAGAAATTATCTAAAAAAATTAAAATATTAGATGTCTATTTATCAATATTTTGTTGACTGAGATTTTTTCTTGTGGTATTATATATAGCAATGGGGGTGAAGTATGGATTGTGTATTTTGCAAGATTGCAGCAGGAGAAATTCCTACTGTGGCGATCTACGAAGATGAAAATTTAATTGCATTTAATGATCTAGATCCACAAGCACCTATCCATTTTCTTGTTATACCAAAAAAGCACATAACAAGTTTAGCTACGCTTGATGAAGCTGACAGTGCTCTTATAAGCCAAATTATGCTAACTATAGCAAAACTTGCCAAAGATAAAGGCCTAGAAGGCTACAGAGTTGTCACAAATATCGGCGAAGAAGGGGGACAAAGCGTTCCTCACTTGCATTTTCATGTACTAGGCGGCAGATCATTTAACTGGCCACCAGGCTGATTTGTAACTTAGAATATTGAAAAATTTGTGTTATACGAGAGGGGGGATAGAGATGACAGAGATCAGAGTTGGAGAAAACGAATCAATCGATAGTGCAATTAAAAGATTCAAAAGACAATGCGCAAGATCCGGTGTACTTTCTGAATACAGAAGAAGAGAACACTACGAAAAACCAAGCGTTATCAGAAAGAAAAAAAATGACGCTGCTAAAAGAAAAAATAGAAAAAAGAAGTAATAAAATTTTAAAGGACCCTAGGGTTCTTTTTATTTTGCTATAAATTGGGTAGATATCCTATATATGAGGTGAAAATATGAAAATAGCATTTTTTAAACCCCACTACCTTGCCTATGACTATGTCAAGGAGTGGGAAAATGAAAATAAGATAAAAGTTGATATAATTGACGAGAAACTTAGCCTAGATAATTTGGATATATTGGCTGATTACGATGGCCTTGCCATGACCCTACCCAAAAACTTTGACAATTCTATCTATGGGAAATTACATGGACTAGGTATCAAACAAATAGCCTTAACATCAGTTGGCTATGATATCTTTGACATTGAAAAAGCTAGGGAAAATGACATCATCATAACTAACGTCCCAGACTATTCTCCAGAATCCATAGCAGAATTTACCATAATGATGATACTAAAAGCACTAAAGAGAGATAAAGAAATTCAAAAGAACTTGAAGGATAATGACTATAGGCAAAAGGCAAATATCCTAGGACAAACTTTTAAGGGCAAGACTTTAGGTATCTATGGTCTTGGTAGGATTGGCCAACATGTAGCAAAGATTGCAGATGCCTTTGGAGCAAATGTAGTTTCCTACAGCTCTCGTGGCAAGAAAGACATTGATGGAGTGACATTTTTATCATCCTATGATGAGCTTTTGAAAGAATCAGACATCATAACAATTCATTCAGCCCTTACAGAGGAAAACTATCACTTCTTTGATAAAAAAGCTTTTGCCAAGATGAAAGATGGAGCAATGTTATTTAATTGTGCTAGGGGAGGTCTTATCAACACAGAAGACTTGCTTGATGCCATTGATAGTGGAAAGGTTGCCTTTTCTGGCCTTGATGTCTATGAAAATGAGAAAGTTATATATGGTAAGAAAGATCCAAACTACCAAGATGATATTCTTGATAGGCTTTTGTCTAATGATAGGGTCGACTACTATCCTCACATAACATATCTGACCAATACATCCCTAGAAAACCAAGTCAAATACGCCTTAAATGCAGTGGTAGAAGTCTTTGAAACAGGAGATAGTAAAAATAGGATTAATTAAAAAATAAAGGCTCAAGCAGGAAATTTTAGCTTGGCCTTATTATTTTATAAAAAATTTTGTCTATAATCATTTTATTTAGATAAAGTCAAAATATATTCGTATATTTCGTTTTTGTTAAAAGAGGATTTATCCTTTATAATCTTTGTAATCTCCTTGGTTCGAAGTCCTTGTTTGATATAGGCTTTGATTTCTCCTTCAAAATCTTCTAGTGACTCATTTGCAATTAGGTCTGCGCCTGATAAGACTAGGACAAATTCTCCCTTCAAGGTCAATTCGTCTATGTTAATTTTGCCGATATCTTCTATATAATATTCTTCGAATTTCTTTGTAAGCTCTCGGGCTATGCAAAGTTTTCTTTGAGGGAAAATTTCCTTAAAATCTTCTATGGTTTTTGATATGTTGTGGGGAGTGTCAAATAAAATACTAGTGCGAGTCTGCTCTTTTAGCTCCTGGTAGAGCTTTTCTTTATCTCCTTGTTTTTTGGGGATAAAGCCATAGTAAATAAAGGAAGTATTTTCCATACCCGATCCGACTAGGGCTGTGAGTATTGAGCTTGCGCCAGGCAAAATTGTGTATGATATGCCTTCATTTATGCATTTTTTGATCAATATATGGCCAGGGTCGGATATGCCGGGCATACCTTGGTCTGTGATTATTCCATAGGTCATACCATTTTTGCAATTTTCAATTATTTCTTCACTTTTTGCAGCTTCATTAAACTTATGGTAGGAAGTGAGTTCTTTTTTTATGTCAAAGTGATCTAAGAGCTTCCTGCTTTCCCTAGTATCTTCACAAGCTATGATGTCAACTTCCATTAGAGTATTGATTGCCCTAATAGTCATATCTTCAAGATTTCCAATAGGTGTTGGGATAAAGTATATTTGATAGTCCATATAAACTCCTTTAAAATATTTTATTCTTCTATGCCATTAATTTCTTTGACTTCTTGGCTATAATGGCCATCTTCGTAGATAATCAAGGGTTTTTCAATTTTTAGACCGTCATTTGCATTCTTTACAAATTCTATGAGGATAAATTCTGGTTTTTTATCGTAAGTGGAGGAGACAAAACGGACTCTTTTGGCCTTTAGATTGCCGGATTGAGTGAATATATCTACCATGCGTTCTGGCTTGTGAATCATAAATAATTTCCCCCTATCCTTTAGGGTCTTGTTGGCAAATTTGAATATATCGTTAAGTTTGAGATATTTTTCTTGGCGAGAGATTAGAAATTCCTCACTTTTGTTTGATATATTATCAGTAATCTTATAATAAGGGGGATTGGTGATGATGTAGTCGTAGGAATTTTCTGCAATTTCTACATTATTTAAATCATCGTTAATCACGTCTACATTATTAAGATTATTTAAGGCAATATTTTCTTCTAATAGCCTTGCCTTTTCTTCTTGAATTTCTATTGCCATAACTTCTTTTAGATTATAAAGGCTATTGGCGCCAAGAGCGAGGACTCCAGAACCTGCTCCTATATCTATCAAAGTTTTACCAGATTGCATCTTGGCAAAATTCATCAATAGTATTGAATCGATGCCAAAGGAATAGGATTTGTCTATGTGTATCATTTTTATATTTGTTTTTGGTATGTAATCTAATTTTCTCATAAGTCTAGTATATCAAATTTTCACAATAAAAAAAGAAGAGTCAGAGCTCTATCTTTTATATAAACAAAAGTCCCTTGCAAGAAATAGGTAAAATCTTTTGGTTTCCAAATTGGTATTTTATAAAATCGCATTATTTGATATGAACGAGCTTGCGATTATAGAAAAAATAAATTTACATATTTTTACTTGGGACTTTGTTTATAGGATTTATTGTTTATAAACTGATTTAAGTTCGTAGTATTCTAATAGACCGTGGATGCCACCTTCTCTGCCGACTCCAGATTGCTTGTAGCCACCAAATGGTAGGTTATGGGCTTTTGATCCACCATTTACATAGCATTCGCCAGCTCTGATTTCTCTTGCAACATCCAAGGCTTCATCATCTTCGCCAAATACTGCTGAAGATAAGCCATATTCTACTGCATTTGCTACTTTTATAGCTTCTTTCTTATCTTTAACCTTGATAATTGATAGGACTGGTCCAAAGATTTCTTCGTCGTGGATTGTCATACCAGGCTTTACATCTGTAAATATTACTGGTTTTACAAAATATCCAGGACCATTCTTTTCTAAAGCTTGGCCTTTTAATAAATTAGCTCCTTCGTCAAGGCCGATGTTTACGTATTTTTGAACCCTGTCAAATTGTTTTTGGCTAGATAGTGGGCCTACTACAGTGCTATCGTCTCTTGGGTCTCCTGCTGGGTAATTGTCATATTGTTTTTTGAATTCTTCGACTACTTGATCATAGATTTCTTCAACAACTACGGCACGAGATAGGCATGAGCAGGTTTGTCCAACATTTCTATAAACTGTATCCAGGACTTGTTTGACAGCCTTTTCTATGTCAGCTCCCTTTAGAAATACTGCTGGGGACTTGCCACCTAGTTCTAGGACTACTTTCTTAGCTGATTGCATAGCAAGGCCTGCTGCTTGGCCACCACCTTTTATTGATCCTGTGTAGGAAACCATGGCTACTTTTGGATGCTTGTTTAGGACATCGCCAACTTCAGAACCTTGGCCTGTGATTAGGTTAAATACTCCCTTTGGTAGGCCAATTTCATCTAGACCTTTGGCAAATAGATAGGCTGTTAGTGGGGTTGCAGTTGCTGGTTTTTGGACAACTGTACATCCTGACAAGAGGGCAGGAATTACTTTTTGTACTATTTGTCCAAGTGGGTAGTTCCATGGGGTGATTGATGCTACTAGGCCAATTGGTTCACGTAGTAGAAGCCCGTCTTCGTATTCTTCTTCTGTTTTGATGTTTTTTACTTCTTTTATAAAAGTTTCAATTCTTTCAATTTGAGTTTTGACTTGGGAATCGTGACCTATGTGTTTTGGGATACCAAGCTCTAGGAGGATAATTTCGTCAAAGTCATCTTGGTGATTAACTATCCAATCCTTTAGTTTTTCCATATAGGTAATTCTCTCATCAAGACTAGTCTTTGAGTAAGTTTTAAAGGCCTCATAGGCTGCATTACAAGCTTTATCTATATCTTCTTTGCTTGCAGAAGGAATCTTTGCAATTATTTCCTCTGTTGCAGGATTTTCTACGTCTATTAATTCTCCGCTTGAAGCGTCTACAAATTGGCCATCTATATATAATTTTTACTATTTAATTCTTTTATATTCATAATATCACCTCAATGGACTTTTACCCTAAGTAATTTAAATTTAACCAATATGTTTTCATAGACCAGCTAAAGTGTATAATACTAATGAAATAAAATTTGACTTTTAAATTATTGGAGGAAATATGAAATATTTTGGAACTGATGGATTTAGGGGAGAGGCAAACAAGGATTTGAACGTCTACCATGCTTTTAAAATCGGAAGATTTTTGGGAGACTACTTCAACAAAGACAAGGGTTATGCTGGAAAGATTGTTATAGGTAAGGACACAAGACGTTCTTCATATATGTTTGAAGACGCCCTTGCCGCTGGTATCACCTCATCTGGATCCAATGCCCACCTGCTCCACGTTACAACAACTCCTTCTGTATCATATATAGTAAGAAGTGAAGATTTTGATTGTGGTGTAATGATTACTGCTAGCCACAATCCTTACCAGGACAATGGTATCAAGATTATAAATTCCAAGGGCGAAAAAATGGAAGATGAATTCTTGGAAGAATTGGAATCATATATAGATGCTGACATCGAAGATATCCCTCTTGCCCAAGGAGATAAGATAGGAAGAACAGTAGACTTCATAGGTGGCCGTAATAGATATATTGCCTTTCTAATCCAAACTGTAGATAAGTCTTTTGAAGACATCAAAGTTGGTCTAGATTGTGCTAACGGTGCAAGCTTTACCATTGCAAAACCTGTATATGATGCACTTGGTGCTGATACTTATGTAATAAACGACAGACCAAATGGCTTTAACATAAATGTAGATGCGGGATCAACCCATATAGAATATATGCAAGAATTTGTTAGAGAAAATAAGCTTGACATAGGTTTTGCCTTTGATGGAGATGCTGATAGGTGCATAGCAGTTGACTCTGATGGAAATGTAGTTGATGGCGATGCTATCCTTTATATATGTGGTAAGCACCTAAAAGATGAGGGCAAAC
>CABTWT010000013.1 GCA_902488555.1 uncultured Anaerococcus sp. | reverse complement strand
ATTTGTCTTGCATATACACTTGTAATTAAGCTCATTTAAATATTCTCCTTTTATTTATTAATTATTTTCTATGATTTACTAGAGCAGCAAAATCTTCTGCTTTAAGGCTTGCTCCACCTACTAGGGCACCATCAATATTTTCTTTTGCCATTAGTTCCTTAACATTAGCTGGTTTTACAGATCCACCGTATTGGATACGTACTGCTTCTGCTGCTTCTTTCGAATATAAATCAGCAACTAAGTTTCTAATGTAAGCACACATTGCTTCCGCATCTTCAGCTGATGCAGTTTTTCCTGTGCCTATTGCCCAAATTGGTTCATAAGCTATGATTAATTTCTTAACATCATCTTCGCTTACACCTTTAAGGTCAGCTTCAATTTGTGATTTTACCTTTTCTTCTTGCTTGTTAGCTTCTCTTTCTTCTAGAGATTCACCACAACATAGAATAGGTGTTAAGCCATGTTCAAAGGCAGATAAGACTTTTTTATTGATTAGTTCATCGCATTCACCAAAAATATCGCGACGTTCAGAGTGACCTAGTATTACATAATCAGCCTTAATATCATTTAGCATTAGTGGAGAAATCTCTCCTGTGAAAGCACCTGATTCTTCGTAGTACATATTTTGTCCACCGAATTTTATATCACTACCATCTAGAATTTTAGATGCAGCACATAAGTCAATAGCTGGTACACAAACTCCTGCTTCTACTTCACTATCAAGTTCGGAATTTTTGATAGCTTCTAATAGGTCTTTAGCTTCTGTAACAGATTTGTTCATCTTCCAATTTCCAACGATTACGGGTTTACGCATAATATCTCCTTACTTATCTTCGATTGCTGAAATGCCTGGTAGGTCTTTTCCTTCTAGGAATTCTAAGCTAGCTCCACCACCTGTAGAAACGTGGGTGATTTTATCTTTTAGTCCTGCCATTTCAATAGCAAGAGCAGAGTCTCCACCACCTACTATTGTTGTAGCATCAGCTTCTGCTAGTGCTTTTGCAACCTTGTTTGTACCATTTGAGAATTCTTTGATTTCAAATACTCCCATTGGTCCATTCCAAACTGCTGTCTTAGCAGCTTTGATTTTTTCTGCAAAAAGTTCAGCTGTTTTTGGTCCTATATCTAAAGCTTCTTTGTCAGCTGGAATACTATCGATGTCAACTACTTGTGTTTCAACTCCAGGTTTGATTTCATCAGCTATAACAACATCTACTGGTAGTAGGATTTCAACTCCATTTTCCTTAGCTCTTTCTAGTAGTTCAAGAGATAGATCCATCTTGTCTTCTTCTAGAAGAGACTTACCGATTTCCTTGCCTTGTGCTTTTAGGAAGGTATAAGCCATACCACCACCTATAAGGATAGTGTCAACTTTTGTAAGTAGATTTTCAATTACACCAATCTTATCAGATACCTTCGCACCACCAAGTATTGATACAAATGGTTTTTCTGGATTTTCCAAAGCCCTGCCCATAACATCAATTTCTTTTTCAATCAAAAAACCTACTGCTGAAGGAAGAATACTTGCAACACCAACGTTTGATGAGTGTGCTCTATGGCTAGTACCGAAAGCATCATTTACATAAAGGTCGGCAAGAGAAGCTAATTTCTTTGAAAATTCTTCATCATTTTTTGTTTCTCCACCTACATATCTGGTATTTTCTAGTAGAGCAAGTTCACCTTCTTTAAGATTAGCTACTTCTTCTATCACCTTTTCATCTACTACTTCAGGGCTTGGTAAAAAGTGGAATTTATCGCCATAGTGGTTTTCTAACCATTCAGCAACTGGCTTTAGAGCAAATTCTGGATTTGCTTCTCCCTTTGGTCTACCCAAGTGGCTCATCAAAATAACTTTTGCATCATTATCTAATAGGTAGTCAATGGTAGGAAGTGCTGCCTTAATTCTTGTATCATCAGCAATTACGCCCTTGTTTTCTTTTGAAAGAGGAACATTGAAATCAACTCTAACTAATACTTTTTTGCCTTTAACATCTAAATCTTTTACAGTTTTTTTGTTCATAATTCACCTCATAAATAAAGGGGCAAGAGATAAATATCTCCGCCCCTAGACTATCTCTTAAAGTTTAGCTAAATAATCAAGTGTTCTTACAAGGTTAGATACGTAACCTGCTTCGTTATCATACCAAGCTACTGTTTTAACGATTTGTGTATCACCATTTTCAACAACTTTTGTAAGTTGTGAATCAAAAACAGATCCTGCTGGGTAGCCGATTATATCGCTAGATACAACATCTTCAGTTTCATAAGCAAATGCATCAGATGAGTATTTTTTCATAGCTTCATTAACTTCTTCTACAGTAACTTTTTTCTCAAGAATTGAGTAAAGTTCTGTAACAGATCCTGTAATTGTAGGAACTCTTAGAGCTGTACCATCAATTTTACCTTCAACTTCTGGTAGTACTTTACCTACTGCTTTAGCAGCACCTGTTGAAGCTGGGATTGTGTTTTGTGCAGCTGCACGTCCACCCCTAAGGTCTTTTTTAGTTGCTGGTGTATCTTGGATAGCTTGTGTTGCTGTGTATGCGTGGATTGTTGACATTTGTCCTGTAACAAATCCAAATTCTTTTACTAGTACATTTACCATTGGTGCAAGGCAGTTTGTTGTACAGCTTGCTGCTGATACTACTGTTTCTGAACCATCAAGGATTTCATGGTTTACACCATAAACAATTGTTTTCATATCACCTTTACCAGGAGCTGAAATTAGAACTTTTTTAGCACCTGCTTTAATGTGTGCTTCTGCTTTTTCTTTTTCTGTGAAGAATCCTGTACATTCAAGTACAACATCTACTCCTAGTTCTTCCCATGGTAGGTCTTCTGGGTTTCTTTCAGCAAAGATTTTGATGTCTTTACCATTTACTTTGAAACCATCTTCTGTTTCTTCAAATTCACCGTCGAATCTTCCTTGTGCTGTATCGTATTTGAAAGCGTAAGCAAGACCGTGTTTGTCAATGAGGTCGTTGATAGCTACTACTTCGATATCATCTTCTACTTTTGCTATTCTTCTTAGTGTTAAACGTCCAATTCTACCAAATCCATTAATCGCTACTTTAGTTGTCATTATTCCTCCTATAAGTTTTCTGTTTCTATAATAATACTTAACTATGTGTTAGGATTTTGTCAAGGTCATATAACTAGGTAATAGTTTTCCTAAATAAACTATTACCAAACTTGACCTTCCAAATACCTATTTGCCACTACCGCAGCTATACATCCATCACCTGCTGCTGTAACCATCTGGCGTACACTCTTGACTCTAGTATCACCGACTGCAAAAACTCCTTCGATTTCTGTTTTCATATCGTCATCAGTTTTTATATAGCCATGATCCAAATCAATAATACCTTCGAATATATCTGTTTGTGGAATGTACCCTACAAATATAAATACCCCAATTGGACCATTATCCTCACTTTTTAATTCAGAAATTTCATGAGTTTTAACATTTTCTACAATAACAGATGTAGCATCCTTTTCACCCTTAATTTCATTAATAACAGAGTCTAGGACAAGTTTTATTTTATCATTTGCTTTTACCTTATCTACTGCCACTTGGCTTGCTCTAAATTCATCACGTCTATGGATAATACTTACAGATTTGGCAAATTTTGTTAGGTATAGGGCCTCTTCTAGGGCGCTATCTCCACCACCTACTACAAATATATCAAGTCCTGCAAAAAACGGTCCATCACAAGTTGCACAATAGGATACTCCCCTATTGGCAAATTCTTCTTCTCCCTTGGCTCCAAGTTTCCTATGACTTGCACCTGTAGAAATTATAACAACCTTAGCTTCTATCTCTTCACCATCTTCTGTGTAGATTTTTTTAACCTTTCCTTCAAGCTCTACCTTTGTGACATTTGCAGTTTTAAACTCACAAAATTCCTTTGCTTGCTCATACATCCTATCTGAAAGACCCATTCCTGAAGCTTCTTCTATAGAACCAGGATAGTTTTCTACAAAGGCGGTGGTTGCAATTTGTCCTCCTGGTATAGCCTTTTCTATAATCAAAGTATTAAGCTTGGATCTGCCTGCATAAAGTCCTGCTGTAAGTCCTGCTGGACCTGCTCCCAATATTATTACATCATACATATTAATCATCTCCTAAAAATTAAATTTATTTTGTCTAAGTGCCTCATATAGGACAATAGATACCGAATTTGCTAGATTAAGAGACCTATTTATCTCTTTTGTCATTGGTATTGTAATTATTCTTTCATAGTAATTGTCTAATAAATCTTTATCAATACCTTCTCTTTCTCTGCCAAATATTAGATAATCGTCATCTTTAAAGTTTACATCAGAATAAACTTTATCCGTTCCTGTTTCTACCAGGTAGAAATTTTTCTCCTTGATAAAATCCAAAAATTCTTCCATAGAATCATGTATGGTCAAGTCTACCTTATCCCAATAGTCGATTCCGGCTTTTTTAAGGGACTTATCAGATAAATCAAATTTGAATGGTCTTACCAGATGTAGTCTTGATTTAGTAAGAACACAAGTTCTACCAATGTTTCCGACATTGCCAGGGTATTCTGGGGCTAAAAGTACTATATTAAACACTTGGATTTTCCTTATTATATGCTAAAATTCTATCAACGGCATCAGCAATTCCTGAGCTATTATTGTCAGATACAGTATATTTTGCTAAATCTTTCAAGGCTTGGTTTGCATTGCCCATAGCAAAGGATAGTTCTGCTCCTTCTATCATTGGTATGTCATTGTGAGAATCACCGATTGCAGCAATTTCTTCCTTACTTATACCCAAAAAGTCTGTCAACTCTAAGATTCCAGTCCATTTATTTACACCCATTTCCATAATCTCGATACTGCTCATTCCGGATGATGTAATATAAAGATCTTGGCCAAATCTATCATTGAAAATCTCTACGATCTTATCTTCTCCATAAGGATGATCTTTTAGATTACCGACGAGGATTTTATAGGAATTTTTATTTCTTTCCTTTAGCCTTTGGTAGGGTTTATCAGAAATATTTAAATAGCATTGGACATTTATACCATAATCATTATCTATCAAAAGATGATTAATACCCTTTTGGTTTAAGCGATTTGAATAAAATGTATCCTCATCGTAGAAATGATATATGCACTTATGATCAGTGCAAAAATCAATCAGCTCCCTTAAATGATGGTCTTCTAATGGATGTGAAAATAAGACCTTTTCTTTATTTATCTTTACTATAGCCCCATTGTTGGCTATAACTGGGTTATCAAGTTCAAGTATCCCATTAAAATACTCGATTGATGTTGCTACCCTTCCTGAACAAAGTACTGACTTTACTCCGCTCTGATTTAATCTTTGTAGGGCATCTTTTGTATCTGGGCTAAGTTTACCCTGGCTATTTAAAAGGGTGCCATCCATATCTATCGCAAATAACTTAATCATTTAAACTCCTATAATACAAGCAAAGTTTATTTAGATCACAAGATTCACAAAGGGGTTTTCTAGCCTTACAAACTTTTCTTCCATGTAAGATTAGCTTTTTGTGTGTTATATTCCATTTTTCTCTTGGCACATTTTTTTCTAGATCTTTCTCTGTTTTTTCTACATTATTGGCATCAGCCATTCCTATCCTATTTGAAAGTCTAAAAACATGAGTATCCACAGGAAAAGCTGGTATATCAAAGGCATTGGCCAAAACTACATTGGCAGTCTTGTTTCCTACACCTGGTAATTTTATAAGTTCACTTTTTTTATTTGGAACTTTGCTATTGTAATCTTTTACCAATATTTCACTTGTTTTTTTTATATTTTTTGCCTTATTCTTATATATTCCAACAGTTTTAATCCAATCTTCAATCTCTTTGATATCCATTTTACAAAAATCTTCTGGCTTGTTTGCAACTTTAAAAAGCTCACTTGTTACACTATTTACTCTAATGTCAGTAGTTTGCGCTGAAAGCATTGTAGCAATGAGAGCTTCAAAAGGTGTTGTAAAATTTAAAAATTGATTAGAAGTATCTGGGTAAAGTTTATCTAGAATATCTAAAACTTCTTTAATTTCTTTTTGCTCTAAAATAATATCACCTTAACCTTTATAATAATTATACTTTTCTTTAATCTTATGGCATATTTCTAAAAACTTATAAGCGTGGTATAATGTTTACTTAGATATGGAGTGATTTAATGTTTAACTTAAAAAAGAAGAATCTAAAAGATTTAGATATATTATTATTGCTGGCAACCTTAGCTCTTTGTGTCTATGGCTTGGTTGTCTTATATTCCGCTTATGGCGGGGATTTTGCACCAATTAGGACACAAATAATATCGACTGTAATTGGTTTTTTGGCCATAGCCTTAATATGTACCATGGATTTAGATGTTATTAAAAAATCCTTGTGGGCGGTCTATGGACTTTCCATCTTTTTGCTAATTATTACTCTAATTTTTGGTAGAGGACTTGATGAATGGGGTGCTAAATCATGGGTATATATTGGTTCATTTTCTTTACAACCATCCGAGATAGTTAAAATACTATTGATATTTTCCTTTGCGGCCTATCTTGATAAATATAAACTATCTATCAACGAAGTAAAAAGATTAGTAATAACCTTAGCTTTTGTAGGACTACCCATTACTTTGATACTCTTACAGCCAGACTTTGGTACAGCTATGGTTTATATATTTTTCATAGCAGCTATGCTTTTTATGGCTGGTATTTCTTGGAAATGGATATTTATTTTTGCGGCTATTGGCCTTACAACAGGTTTCATAGTATTAACAAACCTTTCTGGATATAGGGCTGATAGGATTGAAAACTTCCTAAACCCTACTAGAGATACATCAGGATCAAACTGGCAACAACAACAAGGAATGATAGCTATAGGATCAGGTATGTTCAACGGAAGAGGATATATGAAAGGAACCCAGTCCCAATATGGTTATATACCTGAAAAGGAAACTGACTTTATTTTTTCAGTACTTGCTGAAGAAATGGGTTTTCTAGGTGCAATCATACTAATAATTCTCTTTGCTATTGTTATCTTAAGGCTAATAGCTATAGCTAAGAATTCTCAGAATACCTTCATAAGTATTTTGGTAACTGGAATCGCAGCTATGCTCTTTATCCACATTTTTGAAAATATTGGAATGACTATTGGACTTATGCCTGTAACAGGAATTCCCCTACCTTTCTTATCATCTGGTGGTACCTTCCAATTGATATGTTTGGCAGAAATTGGCCTTGCCTTATCAGCATCGATGCAAAAGACAATGAAAGATCCAGACGCTTTAGATGAAGAAGTTATATCGATAATTGACCCAGCAAAAATTGCAATTTCTAAAAAAAGACAAATTAAAACACCGTAAGTTTTTAAACTTCGGTGTTTTCTTTTAATTTTCTATCTTTAACCATCTTTGTTTTTGAGAACTCTTCTCTTTCTTTTTCTTCGATTAATGATGAAATTTCCTTTATTCTGTCCTCTAGTTTTGGTATTTGAACTTTTTCTAGGGAATTAACTTTTTTACTTGTCTTTTTGATTTGCCTATCAAGGTTATTTATAGTCGTATCAAGTTCTGCTAATTTTAAAATTTTGCTTTTAAGCTCATTAAACGATAGTACAGCTTGGTCAAATGTCTCGTTTGTTTCGTAAAATGAATATGACAAACTAAGCTTTTGTGGGGTGAAATCTATGTCATAGACCTTTGTCTGCATAAATTCACTTTCCTTAAGCTTGATGCTATTATCAACTGGAAGTAGGCTTGCTATATCATTTAGTTTTGCCTCTCCCATGGTAACCATAGCTTTTTTGAAGTTTTTGCTAACTCTAGCTATGGTTTCGTTTACTTCATCATTTAGCTCATCTCTTTGTTTAATCTTTGAATCATGAGCTCCAATTAGAGCTTTTCTAGACTTATCTAGGATATCAAGACCTGTGTTTAATAAGTTTAATTGGTCTTTGGCTGCAATCAAATTGGCCTTGGTAGGGGCTGTTGATTTTATTTCCATACTAATTACCTATAAACTTATCCAAATTTTCTGGACTTACTCTGTGTAGTTCTGTTCTTGGTAATATTTTTAGGATCTCCCAACCTAAATCTAAACTTTGGTCAAGCTCTCTATTTTCAGTTGGATCTTGAGATAGGAATCTTTTTTCAAATTCATCGCCAAATTCCAAATACTTTTTATCAATATCTGATAGGTCATCTTCACCAACTATTTGGGCAATATTTCTAACCTCGCCTACATGAGAATATGATTCATATATTTGGTTCATCAAATCTTCGTGGTCAGCTCTTGTATAGCCCTCACCAATACCATCTTTCATAAGACGAGATAGGGATGGAAGTACATTGATTGGTGGATAGATACCCTTATTAAATAGTCCTCTATCAATTACAATCTGTCCTTCTGTAATATATCCTGTAAGGTCAGGTACTGGGTGGGTGATATCGTCATTTGGCATGGTAAGTATTGGGATAAGTGTAACAGATCCCTTTGTACCACGAATCATACCAGCTCTTTCGTATAGGGTTGCAAGATCAGAATAAAGGTAACCTGGGTAACCCTTACGAGATGGAACTTCTTGTCTGATTGATGAAACTTCACGTAAGGCTTCAGAATATGAGGTCATATCTGTAATTATTACCAAAACATGGTAGCCTTTTTCGTAGGCTAAATATTCTGCAGCAGTTAAGGCGCATTTTGGAGCTATAAGACGTTCCATTATTGGGCTATCTGCAAGGTTTTGATACATTACTACCTTATCACGGACACCAGCCTTATTGAATGCATCTTCAAAAAACATGGCTTCATCTTTTTTTATTCCCATTGCTGCAAATACAAAGGCAAAGTCCTCGTCAGTCTTTAGCTTTGCTTGTCTAACAATTTGTGCTGCTATTTGGTTGTGGGAAAGACCATAACCTGAGAATATAGGAAGTTTTTGGCCACGGATTAGAGTTGTTAGAGTATCGATTGCTGATATGCCTGTTTGAATAAAATCTCTTGGATACTCACGAGCAACTGGGTTTAGTGGTTCACCTTCAACTGGATAAGTTTTTTCTGCATAAACTTCCCCACCATTATCAATAGGGCGAGCTAGTCCATCAAAGGTTCTTCCCAAAATATTTTCATTTAGTGGAATTGCTAATGGTTTTTCCTCAAACTTTATAACTATATCATCTAGGGAGAAGTCTTGAGTATTACCAAAAACTTCTATAGATAAAGTATCATCGTCTATTTTTACGACTTGGCCTACAAAATCCATGCCAAGGGCATGAACTGATACTACAGCATTGTAGGCTACATCCGACACTTTTTCTATTTCTATGATGGAGGATTCAATTCTTTTTACTTTTGTGTATTCCTTACGCATTAATTCCTCCTTTCAAATTTAGAAAGTGAGATTCAATCGCATTATTAAGATCTACAAATTTGTCTAAATCATCATTTTTGATTGTATATTTCATCTGTGTAATATCATTGATCAAATCTGCACTGTACATATTCTTATATTGGATACCAGCTTTAATGGCATTTTCTGAGTAATTGTAATAATTTTTGATTACTTCAAGCATTTTTATTTGCTTTTCCAAAGGTACATACTTATCTGTATCATTATAGGCATTTTGTTGCAAGAAGCCTACTCTTATAAGCTCTGCAACATCAAGGATATTTTTTTGGCTATCAGATAGGGCATCTTGACCTACAAGCATAAGGATCGACCTTACTTCATCTTCTTCTAAGAGAACGTTCATTAGTTCATTTCTTATAGAAATAATATCTATTCCTGTATTCTCTTGGTAGTAGGCTCTCATTGTATCTAGGTAATTTGAGTATGATGTCATCCAATTTATAGCTGGGTAGTGACGTGAATAAGCAAGTTTTCTATCAAGTCCTAAAAACACGTTTACTGACCTACGTGTGTTTTCTGTTACTGGTTCTGAGAAGTCACCACCAGATGGAGATACAGCGCCTATTAGGGTAACTGAGCCTTCGGATCCATTTAGATTTGTAAAATAACCCGCTCTTTCATAAAATTGTGAAAGACGGCTTCCTAGATATGCTGGGTATCCTTCTTCTGCAGGTATTTCTTCCAAACGACCAGATATTTCACGAAGGGCCTCAGCCCATCTAGATGTAGAATCAGCCATAAGAGCAACGTGGTAGCCCATATCCCTAAAGTATTCTGCAATAGTAATACCTGTATAGATAGAAGCTTCACGGGCAGCTACTGGCATATTTGAAGTGTTTGCAATAAGAATTGTTCTCTCCATTAGACCATAGCCTGTATTTGGGTCTATTAGCTCTGGGAATTCTTCAAGTACTTGGGTCATCTCGTTACCACGTTCACCACAACCAATGTAGATAATTATATCAGCATCTGCATATTGGGCAAATTGATGTTGGAGCATGGTTTTTCCTGTACCAAATCCTCCAGGAATAGCTACAGTACCACCCTTGGCAACTGGGAAGAATACATCAAGTACTCTTTGTCCAGTATTTAAAAGTAGTTCTAATGGACGAACTTTTTTAACTGGTCTAGGATTTCTTACTGGCCAGTATTGGTAAAGTTTTAATTCCTTTTCACCATCGTTTGTATCTAAAACTACAACAGTATCTTCAATCTTATATGTTCCTGATTGCTTAACTTCTTTAACTGTTCCATCAAAGCTACTCATTAGCCTATGTTCAATAGTTTTTGTTTCCATTATTGTAGCGTAGATATCTCCAACATGAATTTGGTCTCCTACAGCTACTTTCATTTCAACTTCCCAATCTTTATCTTCGTCTAGGTTTTCAAAACCAATACCTGAAGGTATAAAAGCTCCATTTTTATCTTGAATTTTTTCAAGAGGTCTTTCTATACCATCAAACATATTTTTCAAAAGACCAGGACCAAGTCTTACAGATAGGGGTCTACCTGTTGAAATTACTTCTTCTCCTGCTTTTAGACCAGAAGTATCCTCGTATACTTCTATTGTTGCAAAGTCACCTTCAACTGAAATTACTTCACCAATAAGTTTTAAACTTCCGACTGATACCATCTCACGAATCTTAAGACTGCTGGCATCTTTAGCTACTACTACTGGTCCATTTATTGTTTTAATTTTTGGATTCATTAAAACTCTCTCTTTCAAACAGCTTATACAAGGTTCTTCCTATTTCATACTTATTTTCTTCAATTCTTGCCAAATAAGTTCTATTATATTGGTAAGAACCATCATTAGCCTTTAGAATAAAGCCACCTATATATTTATCATCCATGATGCCAAGGTTTGGATAGGACAATATATCTTTGTCAGCTTCTTTTACTAGTATTGTAAAGTCACTAGGATCTTCATCAAGATTTTTAAGTGCTTTTTCAACATTTTCTTTTAGGCTTTTTTTGTATTCTTCTGTTTTTGTATATTCATTAAGCTTATTTTTAATCTCACTAACCATATCATTTAATAGATACTCTTTGTGGGAATAAAAATTAGTTTTTTGCTCTTCTTCTAATTTTGAAATTTTTTCATTGCCACGAATTTGGGCAAAAGATCTTCTAGATTCTAAAGTTTTTTTCAATTCTTTTTCTAGATTATCTTTCTTTTCGTCAATTTGTGAACTATTTACATGTGTAGAATTATATAATTCTTTTTCACTTTTTGCTTTTTCCTCATCCCATACCATTTTTCTAAAAGTTGAGAGTTTGGCATTTAAATCGAGCATATTACCTCCAATTAACCATCTATTACAACAATCAAAGGAATACTTTCACTTTCTTTGTGCTCTTTTACTTCTTTTATAAGCCAGCTTTCGACAGTTTTTGTAAGAATCAAGACTGCAAGGTCATTTTCTTTTATTGACTCATAAAACTTCTCTTTTGCCTCGTCATAATTAGAAGTTTGTATTCCTTCAATTGATCCAAGCCTAAACATTACTATAAGACTTGGATCGTTAGTTAATATTCTTGCCTTCATTTTAAGCGTTAAGAATCATGATTGAGATGATAACACCAAAGATAGCGATACCTTCTGCTAGACCTACGAAGATAATTGTACGACCTAAGATAGATTGGTCTTCAGAAATTGCTCCAAGTGCAGCGGAACCTACATTACCTACTGCAAATCCTGTACCTATAGTAGCAAGACCTGTTGATAATGCTGCACCAATGTATTTTAGTCCATCAGCACTATTTGCTGCAGTACCAGCTGCTCCAGCTGCTGCTGATGAGTTAGCTGGCAATAGTAATACAACTATCATTGCCATTACTGGAACAAAAGTGAATAAATTGATTTTAAGTGCTTTTCTAATTTTATCTTTTGAAGAATCTTCGTTATTTTTTAATAAATATAAACCTGAGTAAATTGTAATTACTACAACAGCTAGTGCTAAAAATCCAATATTTTTAATCATAATTTTTCCTTATCTTTCCTTTTCTACTTGTTAAAATTTCTTTGATTAATTGGTCTAAATAAATGACCATTGCCTTCATAATACTTGCTAAACATTTCGTAAAATTCTAATCTTAGTCCTTGGATACCTACAATCATACCCTCTAGGCCGATTATAAATATATTTCCGATGACTAATAATATAAATCCTTTGATACCACCACCAACAAGTTTTGCCATAACTTCAAAAGCCATATACAATCCAACGTGGTTTATAGCAAAGGCTCCAACTCTTGTAAATGATACAAGATTTGAAAATACTGAAAGTAGGGCTTCTATCACTGAAAACGAACCTTCAAGATAGTAATCTCCCTTTGCTTGGTCGTAAAGCCTATTGTTTCCTTCTAACTTTCTTGCAATAGGTTGCTTAAATACCATCATCACAATTGAAATTATAAGCAATATTAGGCCAATATTTTTAGGAACTGGACCTACATTTACAATTGCAAGAACTATTATGATAAATGAACTCATCATCATAAGTCCTGCAAGACCTTCTTTACCGAAGATACCTTCTTCGATATTTTTCTGAAGGTGGACTTTGTTATAAATGCCTATTATATATGAAATCACCATTAAAGTTACACCAAATGCAACTGATGCAATTAGGACTGTCATAATGTTGTCAAATGGTTTTATTAGCAGGGTCGGAATCAAATCTTCCCTACCAAAGAAGGATCCATACATAAGTCCAAAAATGGATGCCGATATACCAATCCTTTTTAGTATTGCCCCAAAAGTTTCATTTTTCTTTGATAACCAGAATCCAAGTCCTAAGAAAACTAAACCTTGACCAAGATCACCAAACATTAGTCCATATAGTAACATATATGTTATTGCAAAAAATGGTGTAGGGTCAATCTCATCATAACTTGGAGCCCCATACATATTGACCATATATTCAAATGGTCTTACAAACTTATTGTTTTTAAGTTTAGTAGGTGGTTGTTCATCAACACTATCAACATCCTTGGTTGTTATGATGGTATCATCGTACTTATCTTCTAAGTTCTCATACTTTCTTAGTTCACTTTCTGGTACCCATCCAGACAGGTAGAAATACTCATCACCATGGGCCATGTTGTTTTTTAATTCGTCAGACTTTTTCTCATATTCAATAGAATAAGAAATATTTCCAAGTATATCTTGGTAATCTCTATTGATTTCTTCTATTTGACTATTTATTTCATCCAGTCTTTTATTAGTCTGACTTTGCTTTTCATCAATATCTTTAATCAGTAAATCTTTAGGTAGGTCTTTATCGACAAAACCCAAAGTATTTACAGATCTAGATACATCTTTTTTAACCTTATTAGGATAAATTAATAGATAATCTTCTTCATTTGAAAGTTTTTTATTATCCTTGTCAGGATTGACTTTAAAATCAGAATTATCATCATTACTTATCCTAGTGTCAGGATATTTGTCTGCCATATTTTCTAATTCCTTTAATTTTTTTTCAGGAACCTGGGCTGAGAAGTAGAAATATTTTTCACCATAGGCCATAGACTCTTCAAAATCACTGGCCTTTTTTTGATAATTTATATTATAGGATATGTTATCAACTATATCTTTATAGGAATTTTTTAAATCATCAATTTGATGATTAATATTTTCTAGGTCCCTTTTCGTTACATCCAATTCATTTTCTATATCATAGTCAGTATTATTAGAAATAAATTTATCTACAAAACCCAATGAGTTAATTGTTCTTGAAATATCTTCTAGAACTTTTTTTGGATATACTAATAGATAATCATCCTCCAATCCCTGACTATTAATTCTAGGCTTATTTAAACTATTTGCCATATAACTTACATCTCAAAATCTTTATCTTCTATGAGGAAATCGACAATTTTATCAATTACCTTACCCTTGTGTTCTTTGTAGATATTGTCCATAAAGTTTATTTTTGATTGGTAGCTAGCATTGATCCTATTGATTTTTTTGTTAGCATCTTCCATAATTTCATTATAAATATTATCTGACTGATCTTTTGTCTTTTTGTTATATTCTTGGTCAAGAGAAAGTGAAACATTTCTTGTATTTAATCTCTCATTAGCAAGAACTTTTTCTGTCTGATCATTAAGATTATAGGTAGCTTCGTCTAGGGCATATATTTCTTCTATAGCATTTAAACTCGCCCTATCTACATCATTATCCAAGTGGATGATCAGCGATGGAATATTTTCATAGTTATTTTTTAAAATGAAACGTCCATCTTCAGAAACAGAACCATATCTATAATCAAAGAATTTTAGATTTTGGATCTTCTCTATGTCAATATTATAATCTTTTAATTTGTCTACATTTTCTTTGTAAATGTTTAGTTGCCTAGATTTTTCTTCTAACTCTTCTTTTTCTTTTATTAATGACTTTAACCTATCATAGAACTCGTTAACTCTTTGGGGATCAACAAGATTCCCATTTTGGCTATCGGCTAGATTTAGTGAATTTTTAAGTTCAACTAATTTCTCATTGTAGCCATCATCTTCTTTTTGAAAACCTGATAGCTTATTGATATCTTCTGTAATATCTACATTTTCAGCGCTTGCGCGTATGTTAAATGTCCTATTAGTAACTTGGTTAAAGGCATCAACTGGTTCTATTTCACCAATCTTAATAACATCTTCTAGGAAGTTATCCAGATTATCCAAGTTAGATATCATATTTACCAGATACATTTTTTCAACTGCCATTGTTACCTCACTATTAAATATTCTAAACGTTCATCTTTATTGAAACTATCATCTAATTCCATGAGGGCTTCTATATTTTCTCCACTAATAAAAATAATATTCATCGCAGAAATCACATATAATATGTCTGATTCCTCCTTAGTTATTTCACTTCTGTATAGTTTCAGTTCATACTTTCTAATCTCTTTATGAATATTATCAGTATTTGCAAAGACTTTCTTATATTTGCCCGATCTCATCTTTTGTAAAAACTCATCTTTTGATAAGAGAGAAAGTTCTTTTAATCTTTCTCCATTAAAACTATTACCTCCTTCGATGAGATAATTGAAAATATCACCATCGTTGAGGTCATAATAGTTCTTGAGCCTATAAAGCATTTCAAAATTTAGTAGATTTATCTCTTCACCCAAAAAATTCCTAACAAGTTTATGCTCTTTTAATTTTTTAGATAATTTTAATAAAGATCTGTAATAAAACTTCATTAGAGCATTACTTGTTAGAAATATCAAGTTTTCAGCCTGCATATTTTTATTTAAAAATGGTAGCAAGGTCCTGTAATATCTGCTATTTTGATTAGCCTTTATAAAAGACTCTAAATCCATCTTACTATCTAAAATGAAATTCTCAGATAGAAGATTTGATTTGAAAGTCAGATAATTTCTAGAAAAATTGTCATTTACAAGAGATTCAATTATCTCTTGCAAAAACAAAATCTCATATTTAGAAAAATATAGGTTAAAGAAGTCACTTTCAAGACCTGTTAGAAAATAATCTATACTTTTGATTTCTGCAAACATCCTCTTAAAGTTGTTAGCTTCAAGATTAACCTTCTCCCTACTGTAGTCAATATCGGGATAGGCTTTTGAAAGTATGTCAACTTTTTTATCAAAGTCGCCATAGCTTGCAAGATTTAAGTAAAGATCATCATCGGGAATTCTTCCCATTTTAGCTTTTGCTTTTACTACTACATCTCTCATTTAAGTCATCTCCTTTAACGTATAAATGATAGCACTTTTATAATAGTTATAAAAGCATAATAAATATTTTATATCATTTATAATTTAATTGATTATTAGTTAACCAATTCACCACTTATGGTAAATGAAGTATTATCTGTAATTTTGACCTTTACAATTTGTCCTATCAAGTCTTTTGGAGCCTTAACATGAACTAGCTTAAAAGTATCAGTTCTACCTGTTAGAATATCAGGATTATTTTTTGACTCTCCCTCTATAAGAACTTCTACAGTTCGTCCAATATATTCCTTGTTCTTTTGATTAAATATTGGGTATAGCTCATCTAAGAGCCTTTGGAACCTATCTTGAACTATATCTTCATCTATTGTGGGCATCTTAGCTGCCACTGTCTTTGGTCTAGGACTGTACTTAAAAGTAAAGGCTGAATCAAATTCTATTTCCTTACAAGCATCTATTGTGGCCTGGAAATCTTCTTCTGTTTCTGTAGGAAAACCTACTATAATATCAGTAGAAAGTGCTATACCTGGTATTTCTTCTTTTAATTTATTTGCTCTTTCAATATATTTTTCTATTGTGTAGTGACGGTTCATTTTTTTAAGTACTTCATTTGATCCTGATTGCATAGGAAGATGGAAGTAATTGCAAATGTTGTCATTATCGCGCATAACGTATATTAACTCATCTGATAAATCTTTTGGATGACTTGATGTAAACCTTAATCTTTCTACACCAGGAATTTTTGCAACCCTATTCAGTAGTTCTGGGAAAGTGAATCCATCGTTAGTCTTGTTGCCGTATGAGTTTACATTTTGTCCTAACAATGTAAATTCTTTAAAACCTTGACTAGCTAAATATTCAACCTCTTCTATGATTGAGTAAGGTCTTCTAGATTCTTCCCTACCCCTTGATTCTGGAACTATGCAATATGAACAGAAATTATCACATCCACGCATTATATTTACATATGCTTGGAAGTTGTTGGTAGAGTTGTATTTTTCAAAATCATCTTTTGCGTTATCAGTTGATACATCAACTACCCTTTCCCCAGTTTCAAGATATCTATATATTAAATCGGCCAGTGAATTGATATTCTTTGTACCAAATACTATATCAACTTCTCTATGTTTTGTTACTATTACCTCTCTTGCTGTGGATGTTTGCATCATACAACCAGATACAGCGATGATTTTTTCTGGGTGGGCTTTCTTAAGTTTTTTAAGAGATGATACCTGCCCATATAATTTTAATTCTGCATTCTCACGTACTAAGCATGTATTAAATAAGATAAAATCAGCTTCTTCTCTAATTTCTGTATAAGTATAGCCCAAATCTTCTAGTATATAGGATATTCTCTCAGAATCATGTTCGTTCATTTGGCAACCAAATGTTGTTATATTGTATTTTTTACCTTTAAAATAATCTTTATATTTTGCTTTAATTTCCATTTACTCCTCATTGAAAAAAGAAGATGACTTTAATCACCTTCTTTTATTGTTTATTTTTATAGATTTTCTTATTCTATTTCTTCGTCAGCTTCAGCTTCGCTTGCTTCTTCTTCAGCTATTGATTCAGCAGCTTCTTCTGTGTTGATTTCTGTTTCGATAACTTCTTCATGTTCTTCAACATTTTCGCCAGCTTCGATATCATCGATAACTCCATCAACCTCATTTTCTTCACCAATAAGATCTGTTTCACCAGCACCAAGTAGAGCTTGTTCTAGAAGATTACCTAGGTTGTTGTTTAGGTCAGCATCTGAAGAGAAGTTTTGGTTTTGGCTTCTTTCTGCTTTTCTTCTTGGTCTATTTTGGTTATTGTTAGATCTGTTTTCTCTTCTAGGTTTTCTTTCTGGTTTTTCTGGAGCTTCTTCTAGTTGTTTGATTGACAAACCAACTTTTTCTTCTTCTTTGTCAATTGATATAATCTTAACTTCGATTTCATCACCAACATTAAGTTCATCAGATGGTTTCTCAACGTGATCCCAAGAAATTTCAGAAACGTGAACTAAACCTTCAACTCCGTCAGCTACTTCAACAAATGCGCCAAAGTCAAGTAGGTTAACTACTTTACCTTTCACTACATCTCCAACTTCGTGGTTGTTTACAAATGAATCGAATGGTTTGTCTAGTAATTGTTTACGTCCAAGAGAAATTCTGTTCTTTTCTTGGTTTAATTTTAATATTTTAACTTCGATTTTATCTCCAACATTAAGTACATCAGATGGAACTTCAACTCTGCTCCAAGCAATGTCAGAAACGTGAAGTAATCCGTCAAGTCCATTTACTTCAACAAAAGCACCAAAGTCTGTAAGTCTAGCAACTTCACCTTCTATTACTTGACCTTCTTCTAGTTCTTCCCATTTTTCTTCAAGTTCTCCTTCAAGAACGTCTTTACGAGATAAAACTAATCTATTTTTTCTTTCGTCAATAGAAACAATCTTTAAATCCCATGTTTCACCAACGAATTTTTTGAAGTTTTTAACAAAATATGTTGCAACTTGGCTTGCAGGAATGAATCCTTGGATTCCATTAACTTCAGCAGTTAAACCACCTTTGTTAAATCCTGTTACATGGCCTTCAACTATTTCATCGTTTTCATATTTTTCTAATAGTTCTTTCCAGCTCTTCATTCCTAGAACTCTTCTTGTTGATAATGATACGTTTCCTTCACCATCATCAAGTTTAATAACATAAACATCAAGTTCTAATCCTACTTCAAAATGTTCTTTAGGATTTTCTCTTTCTTCTTCTGTCATTTCATCAAGTTTTATGATACCATCTGCACGGTATTGAATATCAACAAAAACCTCATCTTCTTTAACATCGATAACTGTTCCTGTTACAATATCTTTTGGATAGATTTTTTTCATACTATCTTCAAGACTATTCATAAAATCTTCTTTTGTAAATTCATCCATTTTACTTACTACCTCCTCAATAATCTCATCAGGTGTGGACGCACCTGCGATTATTCCAATTTTTTTAAATTCAGAGAGCTTTTGCAAAGGTAGATCTTT
>CABTWT010000012.1 GCA_902488555.1 uncultured Anaerococcus sp. | reverse complement strand
TCAGACGTGTGCTCTTCCGATCTTGAGGGAAAAGACAAGACAATCAGTACTTGATACAAAGTTAAAAGCACGTAAAAAAGATGATGAAAGCTACAAAATCGGAGATAAGATAATGCATTCGAAATGGGGCCAGGGCATGATTGTTCAGATAAAAGAAAATGAAGATGGAAATGAGTTGGTTGTTGCTTTTGAAAAAAAGGGATTAAAAAAACTTAACCAGGACTATGCTCCAATAACAAAGGTGTGATTATGGGAAAAATTGAAGAGATTAATGAACTAATAGAAAAAATAGAAGAATTAAACTATCATTATTACACCCTCGATGCGCCCTTGGTTTCAGATGGTGAATATGACAAACTATACGATAGGTTAAAAGAACTTGAAGAAGAAAGCGGATTTTCTCCAGATAATTCGCCTACCAAAAAAGTTGGTGGACAAGTACTTGAAAAGTTTGAGAAACACTTTCATATTACAAGGCTATATTCCCAGGATAAGGCCCAGTCATTTGAAGATTTAGAAAACTGGATGGGGAGAGTAAATAGGCTTCGCGATTCTTATAATGAAAGCCACGAAGATAAGCTTGATGACATAGAATATATCTTAGAATATAAATTTGATGGCCTAACAATTAACCTAACTTATGAAAATGGCAAATTGAGAAATGCTGCTACTAGGGGTAATGGTAGCGTGGGAGAAGAGATATCAGCCCAGGTACATACTATAAAATCAGTGCCTAGAACTATTAAAGAGCAATCACTTTTAGAAATTCAAGGTGAAGCTTTGATGCCATTATCTGAACTAGAAAGATATAATAAGGAAAATGAATTGCAGCTAAAAAACGCTAGAAATGCAGCAGCTGGAGCTCTAAGGAATTTAGATACAAATGAAACAAGAAAAAGAAATTTAACAGCCTATATCTACAATATTTCAACTACAAATCTAGAATTTGATACTGAAGAAGAAATGTTAGATTTTTTAAAAGATCAAGGTTTTGTAGTTCATCCTTACCATAAAAAAGTTAAAACTTATTATGAAATAATCAAAGAATTAGATAAAATAGAAGAAGAACGCAAAACTTTGGACATCTTAACAGATGGGGTTGTAATTAAGATTAATGATAAGAAAACTCAACAAGCTTTGGGTTATACAAATAAATTTCCAAGATGGTCACTAGCTTATAAGTTTGAAGCTGAAGAATACACAACAACGCTTTTAGATGTGGTATGGAATGTTGGAAGAACTGGAAAAGTTACACCATCTGCTATTCTTGAACCGGTTGATTTTTCAGGAGTCACAGTATCTCGTGCAACATTAAATAATTATGATGATATATTAAGAAAAAAAGTTAAACTTGGGTCAAGAGTATTTATAAGAAGGTCAAATGACGTTATTCCAGAAATACTGGGAGTTGTTGATGAAAATCAAGAAGGGACAAAAGTAATAGACAAACCTAGTCATTGTCCATATTGTGGCAGTGAATTAATAGAAGGCAATGTTCATATTATTTGCCCAAACTCTTTATCTTGTACTCCACAACTACTAGCAAGGATTGAACATTTTGCATCTAGGAATGCCATGGATATTGAAGGGCTTTCTGAAAAAACCATTGGCCAATTAATGGATGAGCTTGGAATAAAAGAAGTTTATGATCTCTACGATCTTAGCTATGATGATCTTATTGATTTAGAACGTTTTGGTCCTAAAAAAACAAACAATCTCTTAGATGCAATTGAAGCTAGTAAAGATGTAGATTTAAATAGATTTATATATGCAATTGGTATACCAAATGTAGGGGAGAGAACAGCTAGAGATTTAGCAAGTAAGTTTAAAAATTTTGCTAGTCTAAGAAAAGCAGAAGCTAGTGAATTAACACAAATCCCAGACATTGGAGAAATAACTGCAGAAAACATTGTTGAATTTTTTGCTGATGCAAATATCAATGAAGCAATTGACTTGCTCTTATCAAAGGGAATAAAGATAAACGAAGATATAAATGAGGATTCAACAAGTATATTAGAAGGTTTAACCTATGTAATTACTGGAACCATTGATGGCTACAAAAGAGATGATGTTAAAGGATTAATTGAGAAAAACGGGGGCAAAGTCACAGGCTCTGTTTCAAAAAAAACTGACGCTTTAATTTGTGGAGAGAACGCAGGTTCTAAGCTTGATAAGGCAAAAAGTTTAGATATTAAGATAATTGATGGTAATGAACTAAAGGAATTTTTGAACGAACTAGAAGGGAAGTAATATGGATACTAAGGAAGTTGAAAAGATTTATAATCTTTCCAATCTGAGCCTAGAAGGTAAGGATTTGGAGATTATGACTGAAAAATTCAATCAAGTATTAGATTTTATTGAGGGGATTTTTGATGTAGATACTGAAGGCGTTCCTATGACAGAAAGTATTTATAATCATAAAGCAGTATTTAGAGAGGATGAGATTTTTGAAGAAACTTCAAGAGAAGAGGCTCTTAAAAATGCTGGTGATAAAGAATTTGGATATTTTAGATTGGATTGGAAGTTATAGTGGATATGATGAATATAGAAAATTTAGTAAATAAGTTTAAATCTGGCGAAATTTCAGTAAGTAAATATACAAAAGAAACTTTAGAAAAAATTAAAGAAAATAAGTATAACGCATATATTTCTTATGACGAAGAAGATAGCATAAAAAGAGCTGAGTACCTAGAAGAAAAACTTAAAAGTGGTGAAGAACTTGGTAAGTTGTTTGGTCTACCAATCACTATTAAGGATAATATTTCATATAAAAATATGAAAATGACCTGTGGATCAAAAATGCTTGAAGATTTCACACCAATATATAATGCTACAGTCATAGAAAATCTTTTGAATGAAGATGCTATTATAATAGCAAAAACTAATATGGATGAATTTGCTATGGGTGCAAGTTCAAAAACATCTTATTTTGGGATAGTAAAAAATAATTTGGATACTGAAAGAATCCCAGGGGGATCTTCATCAGGATCAGCCGTATCCGTATCAAATGATGATGTTCTAGTATCAGTTGGAACAGATACAGGTGGATCAGTAAGAGGACCTGCATCATATACAAATATAATTGGCTACAAACCAACTTACTCTTTAATGAGTAGATATGGGGTGGTATCCATGTCAAATACCCTAGATCAAGTTTCTTTATTTGCAAAAAATATAGATGATTTAAGGACTCTAGCTAGTGTATCATCATCTGCTGATAAACATGATATGACTTCTATACTAGAGCCATATGATTACCTAAAAGAAAGCTATGATTTTAAAGGCAAAAAAATTGGATACATATCCACAGAAAGCCACTTATATCATGGTATTGATGATACAGTAAAAGAAGACTACCACAATGCTTTAGATAGACTCAAAAAACTTGGAGCAGAATTAATTGAAATAGAATTAAAATATGCCAAATTTGCGAATCCTGTTTATAATATTGTAATGAGTTGTGAAGTTTCATCTAATATGAGCAGGTTTGATGGTGTTAGATTTGGTCATCAAACTAAAGACTATAAGGATGTAAGTGAACTTTTTGTAAAATCAAGATCAGAAGGCTTAGGAGAAGAGGTCCAAAGGAGGATTGCTCTAGGTACTATGTATCTATCTGCCAACGATGGTCAAAAAATCTATAAAAAAGGTCTACAACTTAGAACATTGATAAAAGAAGAACTTGAAGAATATTTCAAAGATGTAGATTTGATCGTTACTCCAACAACAACTAATCTACCACCAAAAATCAGCGAAAATAACGATGATCCACTAAGCGATTTTAGAGCTGATGGTTTTAATGTAATTGTAAACTTAGCTGGAATGTGTGGGATATCTGTGCCAGTAAGGGAAGGACTTTCTGGTTCTATCCAGTTCATAGGCAATAGATTTGACGATAATAATATAATCAATGCTGCACAAAGATTTTTAGAGGAGGAATAATGACTACAAAAACAATAATAGGACTTGAAATCCACGTAGAATTAGCTACGAATACAAAAATGTTTTGCTCCTGTAAAAATGAATTTGGAGCAGTACCAAATACTCATGTATGTCCAGTATGCTTAGGTCATCCTGGTGCACTTCCTGTAGTAAACAAAAAGGCGGTAGAACTTGCTATCACGGCTGGTCTTGCTTTTAATTGTGATATAGCCAAAGATCAAAAAATGGATAGAAAAAAATATTTCTACCCAGACTTAACAAAAGGATATCAAATCACACAATTTGACAAGCCATTTGCGACTAATGGTTATATAGAACTTAAAAATGGTAAAAAAATCGGTCTTATAGAAATTCATATGGAAGAAGATACTGGTAAGTCTAACCATGATGAGGAAAATAGAGCTCTTATGGACTATAACAGAGCTGGCGTGCCATTGATTGAAATAGTAACAAAACCAGATATAAATTCACCAGATGAAGCTCGTGAGTTTGTAGAAGCCCTAGCATCAACATTGAAATTTTTAGACATATCTGACTGTATCATGGCTCAAGGTTCTATGCGTGTGGATGTCAATATAAACATGGTTGATGAAGAAACTGGCAAAAAAACAGCTATTTCTGAAATCAAGAACATGAACTCTATAAAGGCTATAGAAAATGCCTTAGCTTTTGAAGAAGAACGTCATAGAGAACTCCTAGCAAAAGGTGAAAGCGGAATAAAGGAAACAAGGCGTTGGGATGATGAAAAGCTTCAAACCATTCACATGCGTGATAAACTTTTAGGAAATGATTATAGATTCTCAGTAGATGGAGATATACCTGAAATAAAACTTGAGGACAGTTTTATAGAAAATCTAAAAAATAATCTACCAGAACTTCCAAACAAAAAAGAAAGAAGATACACAGAGGAATATTCCCTAAGTGAATATGATGCTAATCTTCTAGCAAATGATAGAAATCTTGCCAATTTATTTGAAGAAACTAATGAAATTGTAAAGGATCCAAAGATAGTGGCAAATTGGATACTTACTGAGTTATCTAGAAGACTTAATGAAAGTGAAATTTCAGCAGACCAAATGAACCTATCTATTGATAACTTTGCCAAATTAATAAATCTTGCTAAGGATAACAAAGTTAACAATAACGTAGCAAAGAAGCTTCTAAGAGAAATCTTTGATTCAAATGAAGACCCAGAAAAATTAGCTAAAGACAGAAATTTACTACAAATATCTGATAGCAATTACTTAGAAGAAATAGTAGATGAAGTTTTAGCTGAAAATCCATCATCAATCGAGGATATTAAAAATGGTAAAGATAGAGCATTTGGTTTCTTAGTAGGTCAAGCGATGAAGAAGACTAAGGGTAAGGGAAATCCTGTAGAAATTAATGCATTGCTTAAGGAAAAAATAGGAGAATAGGAGTGGATTACACTCCTTTTTTTGTAATATGAGAACAATTATCAAAAATACATCAATCCTTGATATGCTTAGTCCCGATATTATAAAGGGAGATATTTATATTGAAGATGATAAAATAATAGAAGTGGGTTCGTTAGAAAAATTTGAGGCTGATAAAGTCATTGATGGTACAAATTTTCTAACCATGCCAGGATTTGTCAACTGCCATACTCATGTTGCAATGAGTTACTTTAGAAATTATGGCAATGATACTGACTTGATGACTTGGCTAAATGATTATATATTTCCTGTTGAAGAGAAGTTAAATGATGAGATTGTATACAATGCATCGCTTTTATCTTTTGCTGAAATGATTAAATCTGGTACAACATGTTTTGCTGACATGTACTTTTTTGAAGAATCAACTATAAAAGCCTTAGAAAAAGGCAAATTGAGGGCACAAATTTCAAGAGGCCTATCTGCTCCAGATCCTGGTGATTATAGAATTAATGAAAATATAAACTTGTATAAGAAATTTAATGGTAAGGATGGCAAAATAGAAATTGCTCTTGGACCTCATGCCGTTTATACAACTGATAAAGATTTTTTAAGAAAGATTGCTGCAACTTCAAAAGAATATAAAATGCCTATTCACATACACTTATCAGAAACAAAATATGAAAATGATCAATGCATAAAAAAATATGGACAAAGTCCAACAGAAGTATTTGATGAATGCGGGATTTTCGATAATAGAACTATAGCAGCCCACGGAGTATACTTAAGCGATGATGATCTAAAAATCTTAAGTGAAAAAAATGTTTCCATAGTTCATAACCCTTCAAGTAATCTAAAGCTATCATCAGGCATATTAGATGTTAAAAGACTAATGGATGCTGGAATAAATGTATGTTTAGGAACAGATTCAGCAGCAAGTAACAATAAGCAATCAATGCTTAGAGAAATAGAAATGGCTGCTCTTTTAGCAAAATACCACTCTCCAGATGCTTTGAAAGCATTCGATATATTAAAAATGGCTACTGTTAATGGTGGAAAAGCCTTGGGACTTTTTGACCAAATAGCTAGTATAGAAAAAGGTAAGAAGGCTGACTTAATTTTGATTAATCTAGATAATATTAACCACTTACCAAATAATGATGTAGTTAGCTCAATTTGTTACTCAACTTATGAAGATGATATCAAATATGTTTTTATTGATGGAGACTTAGTCTTAGATAATGGTAACTTGGTCTACCTTGACGATGAACAAATAAAAGAAAGAGCTAAGAATCTATCTAAGGAATTGATATGATTGGCATAGATTTAGTTGATGTAGACAAATTTTCAAGGAAAAATAACATTCTAAAGAGTTTTACTGAAAATGAAATTTCTCACGCAGAAAGTAAGTTAAATACAAATGAATCTTTGGCTGGAATATTTGCCGCAAAAGAAGCTATTATTAAGGCATTTGACTTAAATCTATACTATATATTAAGAAAAAAAATTGAGATAATATATGAAAAATCTAAGCCTGTTGCCTATATTAATGGACAAAAATCTTTTGCAGATATATCTATAAGCCATGATGGTTCATATGCCATCGGTGTATGTTCGACTAATATGCACTATATTCATTCAATAAATCAAGAAGTTAAGAATATTTTGCCAAACAGAGAATCTGATAGTCATAAAGGAACATATGGTAGAATTGGATTTTTAGGTGGAAGTCCTGGTATGGCAGGATCTATCTATATGGCTAGCCTTGCCTCTTTAAGGTCTGGTGCAGGTTTAACTTATATCATTGCTCCAAAATCTATAGCAGATATTCTTGCAATTAAATCCAACGAACAAATAATAAAGCAAATATCCTGCCATAGTTTTTGCTACGATGAGAATATAAAAAATCAAATATTATCAACTAGTGAGAATTTGGATGTTCTAGCCATTGGTCCAGGCATGGGTCAGGGCAAAGATTTACATATATTACTGGATGAAATTATAAAAAATACCAAAATGAAACTTGTAATTGATGCCGATGGGATTAATGCTATTAGTAAAGATTTAAATATATTAAATGCTAACAAGGAAATTATTTTAACACCTCATTTAGGCGAATTTGCTAGACTAAGTAATCTTTCAGTTGATGAAATAAAAAAAGACAAAGTTAGTTTAGCTAAAAACTTTGCAAAAACTTATAATTTAGTTTTGGTATTAAAAAGCAATGAAACGATTATAACAGATGGTGATAAACTTTACATAAATAAAATTGGCAATCCTGGCATGGCGACAGCTGGTAGTGGGGATGTCTTAACAGGTATAATATCTACATTATTACATAGATTAGATGCTTATGATGCAGCAGTTTTGGGAGTTTATATACATTCATTAGCTGGAGATTTAGCAGCTAGTGATTTTGGTGAGGAGTCTATCATTGCAAGTGATATTATAAATTATCTACCTGATGCATTTAAATTATTAAGGAATTAGTATGGAATCATATCTTAATGTAAATTTAGATTACATAGAAAAAAATATAGAAAATATAAGAGCATTAAAACCCAACAAATTATTTTGTGCAGTACTTAAGGCCAATGCATATGGCCTAGGCCTGGTTCCTATAGCTCAATCAATTGAGGGTAAAGTGGATTACTTTGCAGTAGCAAGGTTGGAAGAGGCAATTTGCCTTAGAAAGAGTGGTATAAAAAAACCAATCTTGCTATTAGGTTATATAGCCTATAATGAGGTTGATGAATGCATTAAATATGATGTTGATATACCAATCTACGACCTTTCATATGCTAAAAAGATAAATGAGAATATAAATAATCAAGTTAATGTACATATAGCTATTGATAGTGGACATGGGCGATTGGGTTTTAGAGAAAATCAGACAGGCGATATTTTAGCTTTGAAAAATCTACATAACTTAAATATTATAGGTATTTTTAGCCATTATTCAACAGCTGATGAATTGGACCTTACATATACAAATTTACAAAATGAAAGATTTCAAGAAATCTTAAGAAATACTAGTAGTGAATTTAATTTTAAGTACATACATATAGAAAACAGTGCTGGAGCTATAAAGATTAAAAGCCAAAGTAATATGATGAGAGTAGGTTTGGCCTTATATGGCTTATATCCATCTATCGACATGCAAAATAAGGTAAAACTATATCAGTCATTTGAATTCAAAACACATATTTCATTTGTAAAGAATGTAGAAAAAGGAATCCCAATTTCATATGGGCGTACTTATGTAACAGAAAAAAATATGAAAATGGCTACCATTCCTATAGGGTATGCTGATGGTTTTTTAAGAGCTTTTTCTAATCAAGGAGAAGTTCTAATCAAGGGTAAACTTTGTAGAATCCTAGGTAGGGTATGCATGGATCAAATAATGGTTGATGTTACAGGTCTTGATATAAATATTGATGATGAGGTTATAATATATTCTGATATATATAAAGAAGCTAGTAAAGTCAATACCATTACATATGAACTAATGACAGATATAGGCATGAGAATCCCACGTGTCTATATAAAAAATGGTAAAATAATAGATATAATTAATTATTTAGGAGAAATCTATGAAAATTAAAAGAGGAGATTTATTCTATGCAGATTTATCTCCCGTGGTTGGCAGCGAGCAGGGGGGAGTAAGGCCTGTAATTGTCGTACAAAATGATGTCGGCAATAAATATTCGCCAACTATTATAGTGGCTCCAATAACTAGTCAACTAAATAAAGCAAAACTTCCAACTCATGTGAAGATTAAGGGCAATGAATTTGGCCTACCCAAAAATAGTGTAGCCCTTCTTGAACAATTGAGGACCATAGATAAAAGAAGGCTTCGTGAAAGGATAGGATCATTTGATAATAATGTCATGGTAAAGATTAATGAAGCCATGGCTATATCCTTAGACCTAGTAAGTGATTATTAAAAAAAGGTGCCGTTGCAAATATATAAATGCAACAGCACCTTTATTTTTATGCGCCAATTTTTACTTGATCATCTACAATCATATGAGCAAGGACATCTGGATTACCACAACCAGTAGTAATAACTAAGTCCTTATCGCTAGCTATATCGTATATATAATCTCTTGCTTTTTCAAAAGTTCCAATATATTTAGCATTGATTCCTTTCTTTACTAAGGCATCAACTACATCTTTAGAATGGATTGTTGGGTCAAACTTCTCTCTAGCTGCGTAGATATCTGTTATAATTACTTCATCACAAGCATCAAAACAATTTAAGAAATCGTTGAACAATGTCTTGGTTCTACTATAAGTATGTGGTTGCCACACACAAACTAACTTACCTTCAGTATGTTCTCTTAATGCTTCTAAGGTTACTTCTATCTCTGATGGGTGGTGGCCGTAATCAGTCATAATAGTTGCATCGTTAACGTGTCCTATTATTTCCATTCTTCTTTTTAGACCACTATATTCTTTAATACTTTCTTTTATAGTTTCTAAATCTATTCCATTTTCATATGTTGCAATAATAGCGGCCATGGCATTATTTATATTATGTCTACCGATAACACCAAGTTCAAAATGTTCAACCATGCCATTTTTCATCTTTAAATCAAAGTTAGGTCTACCAATTTCATCAAACTTAATATTATGTGCTACATAGTCAGCATCATAATTTTCTTGGGCATAGGTTATAAGCTCACCCTTAACAGAATCAACTATCAATCTATTGTTAGGCTCATTTAAATTTAGAATTGTTTTGGAATTTTCATCTTGATTTTGCAAATAAGATTTAAAAGTATCAACTATATCATCTAGATTTTTATAATAATCTAGGTGATCTTCGTCTATGTTTAAGACAATTACAGTCTGAGGATAATAATATCTAATATTGCCCTTATATTCACAAGCCTCTGTGACAAGATATTTTTGATCACCTAAATGTACGTTGCCTTTCATTTCATCTAGTTCTCCACCGAGAAGAATAGTAGCATCTTCTTTGGAATTTAGCAAGATTTTTGAAATCATACTAGTAGCTGTAGACTTGCCGTGAGAACCAGAAACAGCAATTGAATTTTCGTAGTTTCTCATTAATGCACCTAGAAAAACTCCTCTACTAACAACAGGAACATCTAATTTTCTAGCTGCTATAATTTCTTCATTATCATCCAAAATCGCATCAGTATAAACGACCAAGTCAGGATTTTTTATGTTATCCTTACTTTGACCAATAAAAATCTCTGCTCCTTCATCATTTAGATGTTTAGTAATTTCTGTAAGTGACCTGTCTGAACCAGACACTTCATATCCTTTATTTAACAACAAAGAAGCGATACCGCTCATCGAAATACCGCCTATTCCAATAAAATGAACCTTATTAAAATCATGTTCATTTAAATTAAATTCAAACATTTTATCTCCTAATTAGTTTAACTTTTGGGTTTATATCATATATCATATGCTTTTTTAATTTACTTGTAAAGTACTTTGACCTGTGTTAACATAAAATTAGAAAATTATGACGGAGGATTAAATGAAATATGTAATTGGAAATGATCATGGTGGTCTAGATTTAGTTGATGTAGTAAAAGAAACGTTAGAGTCGCTTGGACATGAGGTTATTCATGTTGGCACTACTGATAATGAAAGTGTTGATTATCCAGATTTTGCAAATCTTGCCTGTCAAAAAGTTCTAGAAAAAGAAGCTGATTTTGCCATATTAATCTGCGGAACAGGTATAGGCATGAGTATATCAGCTAACAAAATATCCGGTATAAGAGCAGCAGCAGTATCTGAATGCTATTCAGCAAGGATGAGTAGGGCCCACAACAATGCAAACTGTCTATGCATTGGTGCTAGGGTTATTGGCAGTGAAACTGCAAAAATGATAGTTGAAGAATTTGCCAAAACAGATTTTGAAGGTGGACGTCATCAAAAAAGAGTTGATAAAATAAGTGATTTAGAAAGTAGTAAGTAAGTTATATTTAAAAAATAATCTAAAAATGATATCATATATATAAGAGAATATAAAAAGGAGACTTAAATGAATATACCTACACCACATATCTCGGCAAAAAGTCCAGATGAAATTGCTAGTACTGTGTTAATGCCAGGTGATCCGCTTAGGGCAAAATATATTGCAGAAAACTTTTTGGAAGATGTCACTCAATTTAATAATACCCGTGGAATGCTTGGCTTTACAGGATATTATGAAGGGAAAAGAGTTTCTGTAATGGGTTCTGGAATGGGAATCCCATCATCAATGATCTATTACAACGAATTATTCGGTGGATATGATGTTGATACAATTATTAGAATTGGTACAGCTGGTTCTATGCAAGAAAATATAAAACTACATGATATTGTAATAGCTACAAGTGCTTGTTCAGAAAGCTCAATAAATGATAATCTTTTCGCAAATATAAACTTTTCACCAACCCCAGATTTTGACTTAATGCTAGAAGCTTATAATAAGTCAGTAGATTTAAATTACACAACCCACTGTGGACAAGTTCATAGTTCAGACCAATTCTATAATGAACTACCTGAAGGTGTATTTGAAAATCTAAAGAAATATGGGGTTTTATGCGTTGAAATGGAATCATACGGCCTATATATGACTGCAAGAAAATATGGCAAGAAAGCACTAGGTATATTTACTATTAGTGATTCATTAGTAGAAAATGTTGCAGATAGTGCAGAAAATAGAGAAAAATCATACACAGATATGATGAAGTTAGCATTAGAAATCGCTTAGGAAATTTATGATAAAAACAATAATATTAGCAGCAGGTGAAGGGACTAGGATGAAGTCCCATAAATCTAAAGTATTACACAAATTACTCAATAGAGAAATGATTAGATATGTTGTGGATTCTTCAAAATTAGACGAATCTCAAACTATTATCATTGCTGGCAAAAATAAAAATGCCTTAGAAGAGATTTTTACAGATGAAATAATTGTTGAACAAAAAATAGGGGAGGCTTACCCTTATGGAACTGGCTATGCAGCGTCTCTTGCAATAGATGAAATAGAAGATGATGATACAGTTTTAGTTTTAAATGGAGATATACCACTTATAACCAAAGCTTCAATAAAAGAATTTGTAGACAATCATATTGCATCAAATTCTTGCGCTTCTGTATTATCCACAAGAGTTATTAATCCTATAGGATATGGACGTATCATAAGAGATGATAGGGGAGAGTTCATTGGAATAGTTGAGCATAAAGATCTTGACTTATCCCAGAATTCTATTGATGAGATAAATACAGGAATTTATGCATTTAATGGTAAATGCTTTAAAAACTCTGTGACATGTTTAGAATCAAATAATGAACAAAATGAATTATATCTAACAGATTGTATAGATATATTATACAATCAGGGTGAAAAAGTTATGGCTTTTACATCCCATGATCCTAGCGAATTTTATGGAATAAACAATAAAAAAGAGCTGGCAGAGGCAAGTAAAATACTACAAAAAAGAGTAAACGACAACCATATGCTAAATGGAATTATAATTGAAAATCCAGATATGGTTGTTATAGATCCACAAGTAAAAATTGGCCAGGATACCATAATCTCTGGTCCAGTAAAATTATTGGGTAAAACAGTTATTGGAGAAAACTGTATAATAGAAGGGTCAACAAGGATTGAAGATTCAAAAATCAGTAATGATGTTAAAATTGATAATTCAGTTATAGAATCTTCAAGTGTTGCAGAAGGATCTGATATAGGACCTTACTCTCATTTAAGACCAAAAGCTAATCTGGGCAAGAATGTCCACATTGGTAATTTTGTAGAGGTTAAAAACTCAAATGTTGGAGACAATACAAAAGCTGGACATTTGGCTTATATTGGAGATAGTGACCTTGGCAGTGGCATCAATATAGGATGCGGAGTTATTTTCGTAAATTATGATGGCAAGTTTAAACATAGATCAACAGTCGAAGATGATGCCTTCATAGGTTCAAATTCAAACATAGTAGCTCCGGTTAATATTAAAAAAGATGCCTATATAGCTGCGGGTTCAACAATTACAAAAGATGTTAATGAGGGTATGTTATCAATAGAGAGGGCTGAACAAAAAAATATAGCTGGTTACACTTATAAAAAACGCCAAAGAGATATAGAAAAATCAAAGGAGAAATAATGTCATCTAAAAATTCACAATCATTTATCCAAAGAGGAGAACTAAAATTACTAAGCGGAAATGCCAATCCTAAACTTTCTGAATCAATAGCAAAAGCTTTAGGGGTAGAATTAGGAGAATCCGAAATAGAAAAGTTTAGTGATGGTGAAATTAAAATTAAAATTAATGAATCTATTAGAGGAAAAGATGTATATATAGTTCAACCTACTTCTTATCCAACTAATGATAATCTTATGGAACTACTAATTATAGTGGATGCTTGTAGAAGAGCTTCAGCAGGTTATATCAATGCTATAATTCCATATTATGGATATGCTAGACAAGACAGAAAAACCAGAGGTCGTGAACCAATAACTGCAAAATTAGTTGCTAATCTATTGACAATAGCTGGCGTTGATAGAATTATAACTATGGACTTGCATGCTGGACAAATACAAGGATATTTTGATATTCCTGTAGACCACTTCTCAGCTATAAGACTTCTTTCAAGCTATTTCACAGATATGGCATATGATAAACCTGATGACTTTGTTGTAGTAAGCCCTGACTTAGGTGGAGTAAGAAGAGCTCGTGAATTTTCAGATTATTTAAAACTACCAATAGCTATTATTGAAAAAAGACGTCCAATGCCAAATGTATCCGAAGTAATGAGTGTTATAGGTGACTTCAAAGGGAAACATGCAATCCTAGTAGATGATATGGTTGATACAGCAGGAACCATTACAAATGCTGCAAACTATTTGATTGAAAATGGAGCAAAAGACGTATATATAGCTGCAACTCACGGAGTATTTTCAGGAAAAGCAATTGAAAGACTTTCTGATTCTAGTGTAAAAGAGGTTATTATAACTAATACAATTGAACTTCCAAAAGAAAAACAACTTGATAAGATAAAACAATTGGAAGTTGGACCATTACTTGCTGAGGCAATTCATAGAATCAATACCTATGAATCAATAAGTGGTCTTTTTGATGATGAGGAATAGATGTATTTTATAGTAGGACTTGGCAATCCAGGTAGACAATACGAAAATACCAGGCATAATATTGGATTTTTAACTATTGATTACCTTGCCAATAAGCACAACATTGAAGTAAAAAAATCAAAATTTAAATCACTATATGGCCAGGGAGAAATTTCTGGCCAAAAAGTCATGCTCATAAAGCCACAAACTTACATGAATAATTCTGGTGAAGCTTTAAGAGAACTAAGGAATTTTTATAAATTTGATGAAGATGAGCTTATAGTTATTGTAGATGATATAGATATTGATTTTGGAAAAATAAGGATTAAGCAAAAAGGTTCGGCTGGAACTCACAATGGTATGAAGTCAATCATTTATCAACTGCAATATGATACTTTTCCTAGAATAAAAGTTTCAGTAGGTAAAAAACCAGATTATATGGACCTTGCTAACTTTGTATTAAGCGGTTTTAGCGAAAAAGAAGTAGAGATAATAAGAGAAGAAATAAAGCTAGCCTCTCAAGCTATTGAAACAATCCTTGATAGTGGAATTGACAAAGCAATGAATAAGTTTAACTCTATGAATTTGTTGGAAGAGTAATAATGAACCCATTAATTAATAGATTAATTAATCTAGAGCAAATTAAAAATGTAAATGAAAGTATCGTTAATAGCTCTCCAATATATATACATGGACTTACAGAAGGGATAAAAGCACACTTGGTTTTATCTCTTTTTGCAAGTTTAGATAAGAATATTGTTTTAGTAGCTGAGAATGAAAAAAGAGCCAAAGAATACTTATCTGATATCAATAGCTTGGAAGATATAGGTTTTTATTACCCATCTTATGATATTAACTTTTATAATATAAAGTCAATTGATGATCAAATTACCTCTGATCGCATGCAAATTTTGATAAAACAGGCAAAAAAACAAAAATTTATTACAGTTACTACCCTTGTTGCTATAAAAAATAAATTGACACCTTTACACAAATTTAATGAGAGTTTTGTTAATATAACAAGTGAGGATGTAATTGATGATGCTAAACTAATAAAGACTTTATCTGATTTAAACTATACAATTACATCTTTAGTTGAAAACAAGGGTGAATTTTCTAGACGTGGATCTATAATAGATTTTTGGCCAGTAGATTATGACCATCCAATACGCCTGGAATTGTTTGATGATGAGATTGATTCAATTAGAATTTTTGATGAAAAAAATCAAAGAACTATTGAAAATATTAATGAAGTTACAATCTCTCCCTTAAATGAGCTTATATATGATGATAATGATTTTGATACCGCAATAGTTGAGATCAAAAAAGAAATTAGCAAAATTAGCAAAGATGATAGTAATGACCAGAAGTTAATTGATAAATACAACCAAATAATAGATTATCTTACAAATAGTCGCTATGTCTCAAATTGGGACTTGATAAATCCTTACAGAAAAAACAATTATGATGTCTTTACAGATTACCTAGCAGAAGATACAGTTTTTGTAATTGATGATATTTCAAGAATAGCTCAAGCAGAGGAAAGCAATGAAGATAGCTTTATAGAAGATATTACCTATCAAAGGGATAAGGGTGAGGTATTTAATAGCTTTAAAGATTTATTGCTAACAAGTGATGATTTATATAAAAAAATAGAAAGTTTCTCTATAGTTAACCTCACATCTTTATTAAAGAGATCCAAACTATTTAACCCTAGGCTTTTAGTAGATTTAAAGACTATGGAAGTAGAAAACTTCAATAAAAATATCGATGTTTTTGTAGATTTTACACAAAATTTAGAAAGCAAGGCTAAAGTTTATGCTCTTACTTCAAATGAAGATAATAAGCAAAAGCTTTACGATGTATTTAGCTATAATGACTATAGCAATGCTTCTTACACAGACACTAGTCAAGTTACTATATCAGATATTTTTGCCAAAGAAGGCTATTATATACCAAGTGAAAAACTCTATGTATTTACACAAAAAGAGTTATATGGTCATGGTAAGAATAAAGCTCATAAAAAAATTAAAAATAAATTATCTTCATCTGATATCATAAACTATTCTGATTTAGACATTGGGGATTATGTTGTACACGAGAATAATGGTATTGGTATATACAGTGGCCTTGAAAAAATTGAAGTTAACAATATCCAAAAGGATTTTATTGTCATAAATTATAAGGGCAATGATAAGGTATATGTCCCAATTGATCAGATGAATCTTGTTTCCAAATATATTGGTAACAAGGGAGAAAAACCTAGACTATCCACACTTGGCTCACCTACTTGGACTAAGGCTAAGCAAAGAGCCAAAAAAGCTGTAGATGAAATTGCGGATGACTTGGTTAAACTCTATGCGCAAAGATCAAAAATCCGTGGTCATGCCTTTGGTTCAGACACCCCATGGCAAAATGAGTTTGAGGAATCTTTTCCTTACGAAGAAACCTATAGTCAAATACGAAGTATTCGTGAGATAAAAGATGATATGGAAACTGACAAACCTATGGACAGACTTTTGACAGGAGATGTTGGCTATGGTAAAACAGAAGTTGCTTTAAGAGCTGCATTTAAAGCTATTGTAGACGGTTATCAAGTAGCTTTTCTAGTACCAACCACAATTCTTGCTAGTCAACATTATGAAACAGCTAGGGATAGATTCAAAGATTTCCCTACGGATATAAGGTTATTGTCTAGATTTAATAGCATGAAAGAACAAAATCAGACGGTTACGGGCTTAAAAAATGGTAAAGTTGACTTTATAATAGGTACTCATAGAATTTTATCAAAAGATGTATCATTTAAAAAATTGGGTTTATTAATAATTGATGAGGAACAAAGATTTGGTGTGAAGGATAAAGAAAAATTAAAGGAACTAAAAACTAACTTAGATGTTCTTACTCTATCAGCAACACCAATACCAAGAACCTTACAAATGTCTCTGGCAGGTATTAGAGACTTATCAACGCTTGATGAACCTCCTGAAGAAAGACTTCCTGTTAATACCTACGTCATTGAATACGATGAAAATATTATAAAATCTGCCATAGAAAAAGAATTAAACAGAAATGGACAGGTATATTTTGTATATAACAGAGTCCATAATATAACTTTATTGTACAATCACCTAGTTGAGCTAATTCCAAATGCAAGGATAGAGATAATCCATGGAAAATTAAGTCCCAAACAAATCGAAAACATAATGAATGATTTTGTGATTGGTGATATTGATATTTTGCTTTCCACAACCATAATAGAAACTGGGATGGATATATCAAATGTGAATACCCTTATAGTATATGATTCCGATATGATGGGTCTCTCCCAACTCTACCAGCTAAAGGGTAGGATAGGTAGAGGTAATAGGTCTTCCTATGCTTATTTTACATATAGGAGGGGAAAAGTTTTATCTGAAATTAGCGAAAAGAGGCTAAAATCCATTAGAGACTTTTCTGATTTTGGTAGTGGTTACAAAATTGCTATGAAAGACTTGGAACTAAGAGGGGCTGGAAATCTCCTAGGTGAAAGCCAAAGCGGCCATGTTGAAGCAGTTGGATATGATCTATATGTAAAGTTCTTACAAGAAGCTGTAGAAAAAGCTTCGGGCAAAGAAATAGATATCAAAAAGAAATCTGAAGTATATATAGATATTAAAGTTGATGCTTATATTCCAAACTCATATATAAGTGATGAAGCTCAAAAAATTGAGATGTATACAAGGATTGCAAGTATTAGTGATAGCGACGACTATAATATTTTGGTCGAAGATTTGATAGATATTTATGGCGATATCCCAATAATGGTGGATAATATAATGTATGTATCTCTTATTAAATCTCTTGCTGAAAAAATAGGCTTTAAGGAAATAAGAGAATTGAAAGGTTTTGTTAATTTATATTTTGAAAATAGAGAAGATTTTTCTTTGGAAGAATTAAAGGAAATAAGTACATCTTTTAAGGGTGAGATGCAAATGGACTTATCAAATAGACCATCTTTTAAGATTCCAATTTCAAAAACAAAATTAATTGATACCTATAATCTTTTAGAAGTTATTGAGAACATAAGGAGTAATGATGAAAAAAACAAGTAAATTAGTAGCACTTTTATTAACAAGTTCAATGTTTTTAGCAGCTTGTAATAACAATCAAGATGCAAATACAAAAGAAGACACAAAAGTAGAATCAACAGAAAAAGCAGCAAAAGATTCTAATTCACAATTAGATGATAAAACCGTTGCTATGGTAAATGGAGAAAAATTAAGCAAGGATGATTATAAAAAAGAAATTTCTTTCTATGGAGCAACTCTTGCAAGCCAACAACAACTTAAAAATTCAGTTATCCAAATGATGATACAGGATAAACTTATTGCTGATGATTCTTCTAAAAATGATTTAAAAGTAGATGATAAAGAAGTATCAGATGCGTTTTTACAACAAGTTGATAGACTTGGTGGCAAAGAAACATTCGACAAGATGTTAGATGATTACAACATGGATGTAGAAATGTTTAAGGAAACCATCAAAAAAGATTTGATGTATAAAAAACACAAAGAATGGTTTGACAAAAATCATGAAGTAACTGAAGATGAAATCAACAAATACTATGAAGAAAACAAAGACCAATTTATGAAAGTTGACGCATCTCACATATTAGTAAGATCGGAAGAGCACACGTCTGAACT
>CABTWT010000011.1 GCA_902488555.1 uncultured Anaerococcus sp. | reverse complement strand
TCTTCATCTGCTGGCCAAGCTTCTTGTTTCCTTGGTCTGTCCCCTCTTTCTTCCCTTTCTTCTTTTTCTGGCTTTGGAAGTAGGGCTTTTCTTGAAAGGTTAATTCTACCTTGTTTGTCGATTTCTGTAACTTCTACCTTTACTTCATCTCCAACACTTAGGACATCTTCGACCTTGCCAACACGTTTATGGTCTATTTGTGATATGTGAAGTAGTCCTTCCTTGCCAATGGCAATTTCTACAAAGGCACCAAAGTTCATTATTCTTGTAACTTTGCCAGTGTAAACATCTCCAGCTTTTGGATCTGTTACAATAGATTTGATCATTTCTATAGCACGTTTACCACTTTCACCATCAACTGATGCAACTGTAATATGTCCATCATCTTCTGTTTCTATAGTTACACCTGTTTCATCGATGATTTTATTGATTGTCTTTCCACCAGAACCTATAACATCACGAACCTTTTCTGGGTCTATGTCTATGGTAAATAATCTTGGTGCATAATCTGATATATCTTCACGTGGGTTTTGTATAGTTGATTCTATTAGGTCAAGAATTTGCATCCTTGCTTCTTTGGCATTTGCTAGAGATTCTTCTAGGACTTCTCTTGTGATTCCTGATATTTTCATATCCATTTGTAAAGCTGTGATTCCATCACGAGTTCCGGCTACCTTAAAGTCCATATCTCCTAGGTGGTCTTCTAGACCTTGGATATCTGTAAGTATTGATATAGAATCTTCTTCTTTTATAAGGCCCATAGCTATACCTGCTACTGGTTTTTTGATTGGAACACCAGCATCCATTAGTGATAGGGTTGAACCACATATTGATGCTTGAGAGCTTGAACCATTTGAAGACAATACTTCAGAAACCACCCTAATTGTGTATGGGAACTCACTTAATTCTGGCAAAACTGGTATAAGTGCACGTTCTGCCAAACGACCGTGCCCTATTTCACGACGGCCAGGAGCCCTTAGTGGTTTGATATCTCCTACTGAAAATGGTGGGAAGTTGTATTGGTGCATGTAGCGTTTTTGAATTTCTTTGCGATTTAGGCCATCAATGATTTGTACATCTGCTGGTGAACCAAGGGTTACTACAGATAATACTTGTGTTTGACCTCTCTTAAATAAACCTGACCCGTGAACTCTAGGTAGTGTACCAACTTCTGCTGAAAGTGGCCTGATTTCTTTCATTTGACGTCCGTCTGGTCTGATTTTATCAATTGAAATCATACGACGAACTTCTTTTTTCATAATATCGTCAATGACCCTATGAATTTCATCTTCACTTTCTGGATATTCTTCTAGGAATTTTTCTTTGGCAGCTTCTTCTATATTAAAGATAGCTTCGCCACGTTCCATTTTATCTGTTGTCCTAATAGAACCTTTAATAGCTTCGGAATACTCTTCTATAATTTTTTCTTCCAATTCTGATGGAACTATTACTTCCACTATATTTTTTTCTTTACCTATTTCGTCAATTATTGTTTGGATAAAGTCACAAATATGGCCAATTTCTTCATGAGCTATAAGCATAGCTTCAAGCATTTTATCTTCAGTAAGCTCGTTTGCTCCAGCTTCCACCATATTTATAGCATCCTTGCTACCTGCAACTGTTAGCTCAAGTAGAGATTTTTCTCTTTGCTCTTCGTTTGGATTGATAATATATTCGCCATCCACATAGCCTACAGATACTGCTGCTACAGGTCCATTAAATGGTATATCAGATATGCCAAGGGCAATGCTTGCGCCTATTGTAGATAGGCAATCTGGCTTGTTATCTTCATCCATGGAAAATACTGTTGCAATGACTTGAACGTCGTTATAGTAGTTTTCAGGGAAAAGTGGTCTTAGTGGTCTATCCATTTGGCGGCTAATAAGGGTTGCTTCGTCACTTGCCTTACCTTCTCTTTTTAAGAATCCACCTGGTATTTTCCCTACAGCATATAGCTTTTCTTGGAAGTCACAAATTAGAGGGAAAAAGTCTATGCCCTCTCTTGGTTTTTCGCTTGCTACTGCTGTTACTAAAAGGGATGTATCCCCACTTTTTATGTAACATTCTCCGTTGGCTTGTTCTGCAAATTTTCCTATTGTCACATCTAGATCAAAGCCGTGATTTGAACTATACTTGTAATTTTTTTCCATAATTTCTCCCTAAAAAATAAGGCGGGTATAACCCCGCCAATAATTAACCTCTGATTCCTACTCTTTCGATGATTGATCTATATCTATCAATATCTCTATCTTTTAAGTAGTTTAGTAAACCTCTTCTACGTCTAATCATTTTGAAAAGTCCTCTTCTTGATGAGTGATCTTTTGGATTAGCCTTAAGGTGCTCTGTTAAATCTTTAATTCTGTAGCTTAAAATAGCTATTTGTACTTCTGGAGAACCTGTATCTCCTTCTTCTAATTGGTATTCTTTGATTAGTTCTTGTTTCTTTTCTAATGTTAACATAATTTCCTCCGTTATTATATTTGCCTTAAGCCCGGTAAAAGTCGAGGTTTCAATCACTGAGCCTAGGTACTTTAGCTATTATACCAATAAAAAAAGTATTTGTAAAGATTACAAATACTTATTTTTTATAGTATCGTAGGCCATCTTTTTGTCAATTTCCATTTGATCAATAAGCTCATCGGCACTATTAAATTTAAAATCTCCTCTGAAAAACTCCAAAAATTCCAAAGAAATCAATTCATCGTATATCTCATCTGAGAAATCAAGTATATAAGTTTCTATTTTCCTATCCATATTTTCAAAAGTAGGGTTTTTGCCAATGTTAGTTAGGGCAAAATGAGCTTTACCTTTGACATTAACGCGTGTTAAATATACACCGTCTGCTGGTATTACATAGTCGTAATTTAACTTAAGGTTTGCAGTAGGGAAGTTTAGGGTTCTGCCTCTTTTGTAGCCATGGGTCACAAATCCTCTTATTTGATAAGGTCTACCCAAATACTCATTGGCCTTTGCAATTTCAGCTTCTTTTATAAGTTCTCTTATTGTTCCAGAAGATACTTTTTCATCACCATCGTAGATAAAATCAACTACCTTGGTCTTGTAAGAAAATTCTTCTTCATATTTTTTGAGCACATCCACATTTCCAGAAGCATTTTTGCCAAATCTATAGTCTCCACCAACAACGACTACTTTTGTGTTTAACTTTTTATATAAGATATCTCTAATAAATTCTAATGGTGAAAGTGATTTAAATTTGTCGTTAAATTCTAATATACAAAAATCTTCTATGCCCATATCTGCAAGTATCTCAATCTTATCATCTAAGCTTGTAAGATATAAAGACTCCTTGGTTAGAGTTTTCTTGCTATTTTCTTTAAAGAGCAAAACTGAAGGAGCTAGATTCATAGATTTAGCTAGTTCTATATTTGTTTGCATTAGTTTTTGATGGCCAATATGGACTCCATCGAAGTTACCAAGGGAAACTACCTTAGCTTCCACATCGGTAAGTCCTTGGTCAAGGTCTACTACTTTTATATTATTTCTCATAAAATACTTTCTCCATTTTTAGGAAATATAGGTCTTCATTTTTAAAATTCTTAGCAAGTCCTATGAATTTATCATCAACATATACCCTGATTAAATCATCAGAATATATATCGTCAACTCTCATAGTCATGCCATTTGTAGCTTGTTTAAAATACGACTTATCAAGCCTTATCTCTTTGTAATCCTTAAGGGCATAATCAACTGGCTTGATACGACTTAAGATTTCTTCCTTATCCATTTCTAGTAAGTCCTTTGAACTTATGGCTTCTTCTATGACAAAATCGCCAACCTTTGACCTAGTAAGTTTATTTACATAGGCAAAAGAGCCCAAAGCTTCTCCCAAGTCGTCAATAAGGGTCCTAATGTAGGTTCCCTTAGAACATGTGATTTTAAAAGTAGCTTTTGGAAAATCAAAGTCTATGAATTCGAAGCCATAAATTGTGACTTTTCGTGTCTTTCTTTCTACTTCTATGCCCTTTCTAGCCAAATCATACATCTTTGTCCCGTTGATCTTTATGGCTGAATACATTGGTGGGATTTGGATTATTTGACCCGTGAAGTTTTCCATCTCACTTATAAGTTCATCTTTTGTAAAAGTCTTACTAGATTCTTCAACTACTTGGCCAGACCAATCTAGGGTATCGGTGCGAGAACCAAATATAGCCTCAGTGATGTATTCCTTTTTCTCATCCATTAGAAAATCAGAAACCCTAGTGGCCTTGCCTATTACAATAGGCAAAACTCCATCAGCTTCTAGATCTAGGGTTCCTGTGTGACCAACTTTTTTAGTGTTCAAGGCTTTTTTGACTAGACCAACACATTTGTTAGATGATATGCCAACTTCCTTGTTTACATTTAATATTCCGCTAATCATTTATACTTTCTAATATCTTTAAGGCTTTTTCTCTAGCTTGATTTATATCATCGGCAAAGATTGTAAATCCACTCGCCCTAATATGGCCTCCGCCACCATTTTCGCGAGCTGTTTTTGAAACGTCAACATCCTTTGATCTAAGTGATGCCTTGAATTCATTTGGACCATATTCTTTGATAATCATAGAAACATCTACACCATCAAGGTCTCTTAGTTGATTTACAACATTTTCTGCATCGCCAATTTGTACTCCATGTTTTTCTACAAGATCTTTAGACGCTACAGCAAAAACTTTATTGCCAATAAATTCAGCATTAGCAATCATTTCGTTTTCAAATTGCATTATTTTGATTGGTTTGGATTGGTATAAATTTCTGTAGATATATTCCATGTCAGCACCAGCTGTGCAAAGTTTGCCAGCGGTAACAAAGGTATTCTCTGTTACATTTGTATACAAAAATCTACCAGTATCTGTAACAATTCCTGTGAATAATAAGCTTGCTGTAATCTTATCTAGAGGAAGATCAAGTCTATCTATGATTTCATAAATAAGCTCACATGTAGCAGGTGAATCATCAACGATGATATTTAGGTCAGTCTGAATTCCACCACCTACATGATGGTCAACAACTGCTGTTTTCTTAGAATTTTGGGCTATTGGCAGTGCTGTTCCAATTCTTTCCATCTCAGATGCATCAAGGACGAAAAATAGATCATAGGAATCTCTGTGATCTTTTGAATAATATTCTAAGTCAGGTAAGAATTTCAAATAATCATCTATCTCATCATGGCCTATAACATCTACATCCTTGCCATAATTTCTCAAGGCTCTTGCAAAGCCAAGGGTTGATCCCAGATTATCTCCATCTGGGTCTACGTGAGAAGCTATGGCTATAGTTTCTGCTTCATCTATAAAGTTTTTTAATTGATCTAGTTTTTCTTTGCTAATTTTCATCTTCTACATGAGACCTTTCATCTTTTTCTATTGTTTCTTTGATGAGCTTATCCATGTAAGCCCCGTATTCTATAGATTCGTCAAGTTTGAACCTAAATTCCGGCATGGATCTTAATCTCATCCTGTCACCTATTAGGACTTTGATATATCCTTTGGCTTGGTTAAGAGCATCTATAACATCTTCTTTTTTGCTAGTATCTCCTAAAACTGAAATATAGCAATCAGCAAAGGATAAGTCGTTGGTTACCCTAACTTCTATCACAGAAACAGCAGCGGTGTCAGCTAGTCTAGGGTCGTTTAAGTCATCTCTGATGATTTTTGATAGTTCCTTTTGGACTTCTGCACCTATTCTTTCTGTTCTTATTTTTTTCATTCTATTCTCTCTCTTTTTCGACTATTTGGTAAGCTTCCATCTCATCGCCAACTTTGATGTCGTTAAATCTATTTAGTCCGATACCGCCCTCATAGCCTGAAGCAAGTTCTTTGGCATCGTCTTTAAATCTCTTCATTGAAGTTATATCACCATCAAAGATTACTATGTTATCGCGTAGCAGTCTGATTTTTGCAGATCTTGGTATAGATCCATTTGTAACCATAACACCGGCGATTGTACCGACTGATGGTACTCTAAAGGTATCACGTACTTCTGCACGGCCTAGAACTTCTTCTACAAATTCTGGGTCAAGCATACCTTTGATAGCTTTCTCTACATCTTCTATAGCTTCATAGATTACGCTATATGTTCTGATTTCTATGTTATTATCTTTAGCTCTTTCCATTGCTCCTTGGGTTGGACGAACGTTAAATCCTATGATAATAGCATTTGATGCTTGAGCTAGTAGTACGTCAGATTCAGTAATACCACCAACTGCACCAGCTACAACTGAAACTTTTACTTCTTCATTTGATAGCTTGATTAAAGATTGGCTAACTGCATCTACAGTTCCTCTAACATCTGTTTTTACAATGATATTTAAGTCTTTTAGCTCGCCTTCTGATGCTTCGCCTGATAGGTCTTCAAGGCTAGCACCTTTGGCCATAAGTCTTTCTTCTCTTTTTTGTTCTTCAGCTTTTGCTGCATAGGCCCTGGCTGTCTTCTCATCTTCTACAGCAAATAGCTTGTCACCAGCTTCTGCCACGTCTGATAAACCAAGTATTTGTACTGGAATAGATGGACCAGCTTCTTTGATAGCTTCTCCCTTGGAGTTAAACATTGCGCGGATTCTACCAGATGCAGAACCAGTTAGGACATTGTCTCCTTCGTGAAGAGTTCCTTTTTGTACTAGGACAGTTGCTACCGGACCTCTTGCTTTGTCAAGTTGAGCTTCGATGATTAGACCAACTGCAGCTCTATTTGGATTTGCCTTTAGTTCTTTCATCTCTGCAACAAGTAGTACCATTTCGAGAAGTTCATCTATGTTATGTCCTGTTTTTGCAGAAACATCTACTGTGATGGTATCTCCACCCCAATCTTCGGCAACTAGACCATATTGCATAAGTTCTTGTTTTACTCTGTTTGGATCAGCTGTTTCTTTATCAACCTTGTTTACTGCTACAACTATTGGAATATCAGCAGCCTTAGCGTGGTTGATTGCTTCTACTGTTTGAGGCATAACCCCATCATCTGCTGCAACTACAAGAATTGCAATATCAGTTGATTGTGCCCCTCTCATTCTCATTTCTGTGAAGGCTTCGTGTCCTGGGGTATCAAGGAAGGTAATCATTCTACCATCAAGGTCAACAGAGTATGCACCTATGTGTTGGGTTATACCACCTGCTTCTCCACGGGTTACATGTGTATCTCTGATTGAATCTAGGATAGAAGTCTTACCATGGTCAACGTGTCCCATTACTGAAACTACTGGAGCACGTGTGATTAGATCTTCGTCATTGTCTTCATAGTCTAAGTCTAGAGATTGCTCTTCTATAGCAGAATATTCTTGTTCAAGAGTGATTTCTTTGCCAAAATCTATGGCAATAAGTTCAGCTTGATCAAATTCTATTGGATCATTTAGACCAGCCATAACTCCAAGTTGGATTAGTTTGCCTATAACTACATTAGGATTTTCTCCGATTTTTTCTGCAAATGCTCCAACATTTATAACTTCTGGAATTTCGATTTTTGAATTTGCTTCTTCTTTAGTATTTGTAGCTTGGTTATTTGCTTTAGGTCCCTTTGACTTTTTATTCTTTTTCTTTCTGTTCTTTTTGCTTTTGTTTGCCACAAAATCTTCGTTGTTGTAGCTTTTAGCTTGGTCAGATTTCTTTTGGCTTTTATTTTTATTTGATTTAGTAAACTTTTCTTTTTTCGCTACATTTTCGTCATCATATAAATCATCTATATCATTATTTCTTATTTGGCTATTTTTACTCATATTTGGTTTTTTATCTAAAGAATTCTCTTCTACTTTCTTTTGATTATTCTTTTCTGTATTATTTTTTTTGTCTGTTTTTTCTTTTTTATCTTCTTCAAAATACTCATTTATAAGAATTAGGTCATCTCCACTTACATTTGACATGTGGGATTTGATTGCTAGACCAAATTCATCATTTAGAAATTCAACCATTTCTTTTGCTGGCATATTGTGTTTCTTTGCTAGTTCATATACTCTCATTTTATCAGCCATATATAACACCTCATTTTAATTCATAAGCTTCTAACTCCTCATAAAGTTTGTCATCAATTTTTTGTTTGAATACTCGATTAAGCTTATTGTTCTTCCTAACGTCCTTAAGGCAGGCTTCGTTTTTACAAATGTATGCCCCTCGTCCGTTAAGTTTTCCAGTTTCATCTATCACAACGCCTAGGTCTTTGTTATTTACAATCCTAAGCAAGTCGTTTTTATCATAAAGATTACCACAAACTATACATTTCCTTTGGGGAATCTTCTTTGCTTTTGCCATTTTATTTTTCATCCTCAGAAGATTTGTCTTCTTCTCTATGAGGGATCATATCAGATTCATCATTATAAACTTCGTCTATAGACTTATCATCTACTTCAATTTGGCTATCCATAGAGTCATCCTCATCATAAAGATCATCAAGGCTCTTATTTGTCACTTCTTCTAATTTTTCATCATCTATTTCATCTATATCATTATCTATAGCTTTATCATCTGAAATTTCATCAGAAGTTTCAATAGACTCTGTGCTAGATTCTTCTTCGTCATCTACTAGACCAAGTATTTGATCAATTTCTTCTTGGCTCATTGTATCGAAATCTTCTTTTGACTTGATATCTATTTTCCAGCTTGTAAGCCTTGCTGCAAGTCTTGCGTTTTGACCTTCTTTACCAATGGCAAGGGATAGTTGGTAGTCATTTACTACAACTAGTGATTGCTTCTTCTTCTCATTTATCAAAACATCAACAATATCAGCTGGTGATAAAGCATTTGATATGAATACTTTTATATCCTTATCATAGTTAATAATGTCAATTTTTTCGTTTTGAAGTTCATCAACTATAGAATTTACCCTAACTCCCTTGTAACCTATACAAGCTCCGACTGCATCAATTGCATCATCATTAGAGAAAACTGCAATTTTGGTTCTAGAACCAGCTTCACGGGCTATAGAATATATCTCTATAGTTCCATCATTTATCTCTGGAACTTCTAGTTCAAAAAGTCTTTTAACTAAATTCTCACTTGCTCTAGACAAGATGATTTGTGGTTCTTTTGATGAACTTTTAACATCCTTAATAAGGAATTTCATTCTTTCGTTAGGAATGTATTTCTCACTTGCCACTTGTTCTTTTAGTGGAACTACTCCTTCGATTTTATCTAGATTAATATATACATTGTACTTATCTTCTCTTTGGATAGTTCCAGTTATCATTTCATTTTCGCGGTCCAAATATTCTCCGTAAACAGAGTCCCTTTGGGCATCTCTGATTTTTTGGATAACTATATTTCTAGCAGTTTGAGCTGCAACGCGTCCAAAATTTTTGGGTGCGATTTTTATCCTTGCAACATCTCCGATTCCAAGTTCTTTATCAATTTCATTTGCTTCCTTCAATGAGATTTCGTTGACATTGTCATTTACTTCATCAACTACAGTCCTTAGGGCAAAGACCTCGATATTTCCTGTTTCTTTGTCAACTGCAACGTCTACATTTTCTGCATTGTCGTAGTTTTTTTGATAGCTTTTGATCAAAGCTTTTTCAAGTGCTTCAAGGATAACACTCTTATCAATATTTTTATCCTTTTCTAGCTCATCTAAGGCTAGCATAAATTCTTCATTCATAATTTCCCCTTAAAATACAATCTCTATATTGATTTTTTTAATATCCTCTCTATTTACTGAAACTTTCTCTTCTTTTTTTTCTTTTTCAACTCTAAAAACTAGGTCATCTTCATTAATCTCCTCAATATATCCAAGGAAGAAGTCTCCTGTTTTTAGCTTAACTTTCAAAAGTTCCTGGTAATTTCTAATCAGATCTCTGTCAGTTTTCAAAGGTCTAGATAAGTCTTGGCTTGAAACCTCCAGATAATACTGACCCTTTATTAGGTCAAGCTCATCAAGCTTTTCATCCAAGAAATTACTAACTTTCTCACAATCGTCTACTGTTATTCCATCTTCATCGTAGATATAAAAGGTGAGCATCCTGCCTTCTTTAGTAGTTCTAAAGTCAATGTCTACCAGTTCATATCCCAGATTTTCAATATCTTCTTCAAAGGTTTGTTTAAGTGTTGTTATTAAATCCATCTTATTATCCATCCTTTGCTCCATACAATACAAAAGAGCGGAAAACCTCCCACCCTTTTACTAAAAATAACTATACTCTTTTCATTCATTTATTCAATTTTTATTATCATTAAAAATAGATTTTTTAAACACTAAAATAAAACATTTTCCTATTGCTTTTTTTTGTGAAAGGATTTATAATTAAGGTGAAAATAATAGAAACTAAGGAGGTTTATATGCTATTATTTTTTGTAGGACTTATTATACTATTTGGAGGCGGTTACCTATATTCAGGATATGTTGAAAAACAACTTGAAATTGGTGATAATCCAACACCAGCAATAAAGAAAGCTGATGGAATCGATTTTGTTGTAATGCCAAGATGGAAAAACTGGCTTGTTAACTTGTTAAATATCGCTGGGACCGGCCCAATCTTAGGACCTATCCAAGGTATTTTATTTGGACCAATTGCATTTCTAGCTATCCCAATCGGTTGCGTGCTTGCAGGAGCAACTCACGACTTCGTAATGGGTACTATTTCAATGAGAAATGGTGGAGCTCAAATGCCAAGAGTAATTGGTAAGTACATAGGAAATAATATTCGTAAAATTTATAACGTTGTAATGGGAGTTCTTTTACTTCTAGTAGGAGCTGTATTTGTATACACGCCTGGCGACTTAATTGCAAACGATATCTTACATATCGACCCAGCTTCTAATAAAGTGTTTATTATCTATACTATAATATTCCTTTATTACCTACTATCTACAGTGCTACCTATTGACCAATTAATAGGAAGAATCTACCCAATCTTTGGTGCATTCCTTATTATATCAGCAGTTGGTATATTTATAGGTTTGTTTATGAATGGCAACTTACAACACTTAAGTATGCCAAATCAAAGTGGCTTACTATATGAACACCCAACAGGACAAAAATTTATCCCTGCATTCTTTGTAACTGTAGCCTGTGGTATACTCTCCGGCTTCCATGCTACTCAATCAACTCTTATCTCAAGAACAATTGGTAGTGAAAGAGAAAACAGACAAGTTTTCTACTCAGGAATGATTTGTGAAGGTTTCATAGCTATGATTTGGGCAGCAGGTGCAATGGTATTATTCTCACAAAATACAGCACTTGATACACCAGCTACATTAATGGTAGGTGAAGTTTCTAGATACTTCATGGGCAAAGTTGGTGGCGTAATAGCAGTTATCGGTGTTATAGCTCTTCCTATAACCACAGGTGATACAGCATTTAGATCACTAAGATTAATCGTTGCTGAAGAACTTAACTTAGATCAAAAAGCAGCAGGAAAGAGATTAGGACTTTCTGTTCTCTTATTCATACCAGCAATTCTACTACTAGTATGGGCTAAATCAGACACTAACGGCTTTAACATGATTTGGAGATACTTCGGTTTCATGAACCAACTAGTTGGTATTTTCGCTCTAGCAGCTGCAACAAGCTACTTGATGAACAAGGGTAAAAATTACTTAATCGTATTTATACCTGGCCTATTCTATACATTTATAGTATCATCATTTATCCTATACGATCCAAAGGTAGGATTTGGAGTAAGCTATCCTATAGCACTAATAATTGGTTTGGTACTAACAGCAGCTTATGGCTACGGTACACTTCATGCAAGTAAGAAAAATAAAGATAGAATAGCTCATATAATCCTTGAGTAATTTAATAATTTAGAGGCCCTAGTGGCCTCTTTTTCTTTAAAGTATAAAGGAGGATAATATGAAAGTTGTATATACAGACAGTGCAAAAGAATATATCAAAGATAAAAAAATTGATAATGTATATATAAAACCAGTCCTAACTGGCAGCAGATGTTGTGGGATTCGAGGTGTAAGAATTGATATAAAAAGTCATGTAAAAGATGACAAGGAGTATATCAAGGATTATTTTGATGGGATAAATACAAATTATCACCCAGCAATTAACCAGTTTCTAAAAAGTTCAACAGAAATATTAATAACAGTTGTTGGCATTGGCAATATGAAAACATTAGTTTCTCAAACAGAATTTTCGTCAGTTAAACTTGACTAACATTAAAGTTGGGGCTGTTGCAAATTGATAGATATCTAACGTTCCATCATTGGAGTGCACTCCCAGAAAGTTTGAGGTTTAGCCCGCCGGCTCAGGGAGGTAATGAGCCCGTCGGCTGACAGAGACCTTTCTGGGAGGGTGCTCGAATGATATAGGAACGATTTATCTATTTTGCAACAGCCCCACTTTTTTATTACCAACATTTATGATTGATTAAAAATACTTATTTCTTTATATTCACCCATATCCATAATTTTTTATCTAATCTCATAAAACAATAGTATAACATTTATCTATATTGCATACATTATAAAGATATAAACTTGCTTATTATTCTGTTCTGTTATAAAACTTGCAATTTTTATATTTAATGTTTATAATTTAATAGTCATTATAATTAATACATAATAAGGAGGTATTATATGGCATTATTTTTAATAGGTTTAGTCATCCTTCTAGTTGGTGGATTTTTCTATTCCAAATACGTTGAAAAACAACTCGAACCCGACGATCGTGAGACTCCAGCTGTTAGAAAAGCTGATGGTATCGACTTTGTTTCTATGAGCGAGAAGAAAAACTGGCTTATTAACTTACTAAATATCGCAGGAACTGGCCCAATCTTAGGCCCTATCCAAGGAATCCTTTTTGGACCAATTGCATTTATCGCAATTCCAATTGGTTGTGTCTTTGCTGGTGCAGTTCACGATTTTTGTACAGGATTTATCTCAATGAGAAATGGCGGAAGCCAAGTTCCAAAACTTGTCGGTAAGTACATAGGTGAAGGATGTAGGAAATTCTACAATATTGTAATTGCAATCCTTCTTCTCCTAACTGGTGTTGTATTTGTTTATACACCTGGAGACTTAATTGCCAATGATATTATGGGTGCAGATCCAAATTCAAATGTAATATGGGTGATTTATGCAGTAATCTTTGCATACTATATCCTTTCCACAGTTCTACCAATAGATAAGCTAATCGGAAGAATCTATCCAATATTTGGTGCTTTTCTTATTATATCTGCAATTGGTGTACTTATAGGAATTATATTTAAGGGTAATGCTGACCTATCATTTAAGGGTCAAGGCCTATTAGCTGAGCACCCACTCGGACAAAGATTTATCCCATCATTCTTCATCACAGTTGCATGTGGTATACTTTCAGGATTCCACGGTTCCCAAGTTACCCTAGTTTCTAGAACTGTTAGAAGCGAAAAGGAAGCAAAGACAACCTTCTACTCAACAATGATTGCAGAAGGCGTCATCGCCATGGTTTGGGCTGCTGGTGCTATGGTAATTTTCTCTACAGGAACAGCTGCCCTAGACACACCTGGTACTCTTATGGTTGGTGAAATCTCAAGATACTTCATGGGTAATGTCGGAGGACTTATAGCAGTAATCGGTGTTATAGCACTTCCTATCACATCTGGTGATACTGCATTTAGATCTCTAAGATTAATCGTAGCTGAAGAACTTAATATAGACCAAAAAGTAGCTGGTAAGCGTGCAGGTCTTGCAGCTTGTCTATTCGTTCCAGCAGCAGCTATTCTATACTTTGCTAAATCTAACCCTAAAGGATTCAACATTCTTTGGAGATACTTCGGATTTACAAACCAATTCGTAGCAATCTTTGCCCTAGCTGTAGCTACATGCTATCTAATCTACAACAATAAGAACTACCTAATCACATTGATTCCAGGAATCTTCTATACTTTCATAGTATTTTCCTTCATAATCAACGTCAAAGAACTTGGCTTTGGTCAGGACTTTAAGATTGCTTATCCAATAGCAGGAATACTTGCTATAGCTTATGCAGTATTCGTTGTAAAGGTATCTAAGAAAAATAGAAGAAGAATCGAAGCAATTAAGTTAGACTAAATTTAATGAATTAGGGTGGCAATCGCTACTCTTTTTTCTATCTAGGAGATTATATGAAATTTATATTAGGTAAAAAAGCAAAGGCTTTAGTAATGAAAAAACAAATCAAAGAAATCTTTATAAATCCAGATTTGGATCAGAAATCCTCCTGTTGCGGGATAGGAACTATAGATATAGTAATCCTTACTAAAGAAAAAGATAAGAATAGATACAAACTTCAAGAAACTGATGATCTTGATATCTATTACAACCCCAACCTTGCGATGTATATAGATGATGATCAAGATTTAATCATATCAGCATTTTTTAAGAAGCTTTATATCAAAAGCGAAATCAATCCAATCGAGAAATAAGATGAACCATAAAATAATTGAGAAATTCGTAAATGAAAATCAAATAGATGATAGTCTAAGAGGAAGAATTGCAAGACCTAAATTTACCTATATTGGAGAAGATATATTAAATAAGGCAAGCTCTGCCTTCCTTTCTGGAAAAAACATCCTCCTTGTTGGAAGTAAGTCAACCGGTAAAAATGTACTAGCAGAAAATCTATCCCAAATTTTTAAAAGACCCATGCGGAATGTATCTTTTCATGTAAATATCGACTCCCAAGTCCTTATAGGGACCGATACCCTATCTAATGGAAATGTTGTATTTAGAGACGGACCAGTGACTTCTGCTTGTAAATACGGAGGTCTCCTTGTCCTAGATGAAATTAATATGGCTAGAAACGAAGCAATGGCAGTCCTACACTCCATCCTAGATTATAGGAGAATAATCGACATACCAGGAAATGAACTTATAGAAATCCACCCAGCCACAAGATTTATAGCTACCATGAACTATAATTATGAGGGGACACGTGAGCTTAATGAGGCTCTCCTTTCCCGCTTTGTTATAATTGATATGCCTATAATTTCTGAAGATGACCTAAGTAAAATCTTTACAGATAATTATCCAAATCTAAAATTAGAGATCAAAAACCAGCTAGGAAGATTATTCTATGATATAAAGACAAAGGCGGATGCCGGTGAAATATCCGATAGCGCTATTGACCTAAGAGGAATTTTCGATAGTCTTGATCTTGTTAAAGCAGGTCTTAAGCTTGATGAGGCTTTCGATATGTGTTTGGTAAACAAGGTCTTCGATCCTTATGAGAAAACGCTTATAAGAGATGTGATAAAGGCTCGTTTTAGGGAAAATTTATCTAAAGGAGATGTTTTCGAGGACTATGATTTCTAATAAGGGAAAAGCCAATGACAACAGATTCTATAATCAGATTTGGAATGGATCCTTATCATATAGATATAAGCCCATCATCATAGGATCTGACCTAAGCGGCAATCCAAGTTTTTATATGAACTTAATAATAGGTCTTTCTATAAAATACTTCGGCAAAGAAACAATAGAAAATCTCTTTGCCTTATGGGAAGATTATAAAAAATGTGAAAAATACGACATCTTCGCCCTCTATCTTTTGGAAAGCTACTGCTATGACAAAGAAGTTAGCCAAAGGCCCATTCTCAAAGACCTAAGAGAAGATTACGCTAAAGACTTCTTGGCCGATAAGAATGACCTTAGGAGAAAAAACTTAGCTTTAAGAGAAAACTTGTATTACCTTTTAACTATGAAAAAATACTCGCAAGTTTTAGATGGTAATTTTAATCTCTCTAAAAAGGAAGAAGATATATACGAGAATTTCCATTTAGATCCAGCTACAGGACCTGCGACTTTAATAGCTAATACTATATATTTATTCGAGAAGTATCTTTCTTTTGATAAGGAAAATAAATATAAGCTCCATTTTCCTATAAACTTCTCCCTCTTCGACCTAAAGGGGTCTTACCAACTTGAAAGATCTAACAAAGCGAATATTTTCAAGAATAATGATAGTAAGAAGTTAAATCCTATAGGAAATTTCTTACTTAAAAGAAAAAGTGCCAAGAGATTATATATAGAGGAAACTTTCGGAAGGTCTTTATTTTCAGAAGAAAAAGAGAATTTAATAAACGAAACTTATGCCAAAGATAAACATAAAAAATCAAAGATTTTCTTCACCAAGGGTATAGCTAAAGCAGATTCTGATAAAATAAATGAATTAAACTCTAAGGCTAGGGAAAGTAATCTGAATTTTTACAAAAATAAAGAAAATTTTTATGAAAGAATTATCAAAAATCTCTCCAAATCCATCAAGCTCTCCCTTAAATCGACCGAGGATAGGGGTTCCCAATTGGATAAGACTGGTAATCTCAGTCCTAGCCTCGCATGGAAGAGCCAAATACCTAACTATAACAAGATTTTTACCAAGAAAACTTTTGATAAAAAGGGAGATTACACGCTAGATATCCTTCTCGATGGATCAGCTTCTCTTTTGTACGATCAAGAGATTGTAGCGACCGAGGCCTATATCCTATCTAGGGCCCTGTCCAAAAACAAAATCAGCCACAGAGTCATATCCTACAGCACCCTTTCTGACTATACTGTCCTTACTATCTTAAAGGACTTCGATGAAGAAACTGATGATTCTAGGATATTTTCTTATAAGAGCCTAGGCTTTAATAGAGACGGTCTTGCCTTTAGGAGCTATACTTCTTTGATCCCCCAAAGAAAATTAAAGGACCATCTCCTATTAATCCTAACCGATACGAATCCCAGCGACCTAAGACCCCTGATAAAAGAAGGACTTAGTCCAAACAAGGCCTACGAGGAAGATACTGCCCTTAAGGACACTAAGGAGGAACTCGATAAGCTTAGGAGAAAAAATATCAAGATTGCTGCCTTAATCCACAAGGAAAATACTACTAATGCGACCTATCTTTACTACGATAATTTCTATCAGATAAAAGATCTAAGTCATTTTGCAAGCTTAGCCACAAGGCTTATCAAAAAAGAATTGTTAAAGAAATAAAAATAGGGACTTATCGCTTCATGGTCCCTATTTTACTTTGCTTTTTTTAATTTTAACTATAGCTATGAGTTCTAAAACATTCCATCAAACAAGGACATCTGGTTTTTCTCTTGGATGCCGTCAATTATGCCCAAGGATTTGAGGCTGTTGATGGCGTTTTTGTTTACTGAAGTTCTTGTTTTGAGATCTTCTAAGGAAATAAATTCGCCTTTTTCTCTTTCATTTACAATATCAATAGCCATTGCTTCACTTACACCATCAACTGCAGAAAGCGGAGGTAGGATGTATCCCTTCCTATCGCTTAGGAGGAACTTCTTCGCATCTGACTTGTAGATATCTGCCTTTTCAAGCTTAATCTCCCTTGCTACCATCTCTTCAGCTACTTCGAGGACAGTTCTTATTTGCTTATCCCTTTGAGAAAGATCAAAACTACCCTCAACTTCCTTTAGGGATTTTTGAATACTTTCTAGTCCCCTTATAATTGTAGAGTACTTGAAGTCGTTAATCTTGGTATTGAAGTAGGTCGCATAGAAGGCTTCAGGGTAGTATACCTTATAGTAGGCAATCCTGTAACTCATTAGGCAATAGGCTACAGCGTGGGCCTTCGGGAAAAGATATTGGATCTTAAGACAAGACTCAATATACCATTCCGGCACCCCATTTTCCCTCATATACTCTAGGATTTCATCAGAAAGAGGCTTACCCTTTCTTACCTTCTCCATAATAGAGAAGGATTTTTTCTTATCAAGTCCCTGTTGGATAAGGGCGTTCATTATATCATCACGGGTAGAGATTATCTTGTCAAAGCCTGCTGTCCCATTTCTTACAAGGTCTTGGGCATTGTTAAGCCACACATCAGTTCCGTGAGATAAGCCAGAAATTCTCGTCATCTCCGAAAACTTGGTTGGGAAGGTATCCTTAAGCATGGATCTTACGAAGTTTGTACCAAATTCAGGTATGCCCAAGGTACCAATCTCGTTATTGGAAAAGTCGTGCTTGATATTGAGACTTTCTGTAGAAGAAAATATCTTCATAACGGAAGGATCACCCATAGTAATCTCTAGAGGATTAGTTCCCGTTAAGTCCTGTAAGGCCCTTATAATCGAAGGAACATCGTGACCTAGCAAATCAAGTTTTAGCAGGGTTTCATGCATCATATTGTAAGTGAAATGGGTTGTCTTAATATCATCTTTTGGATCATCAGCTGGATATTGGATTGGAGTTATGTCAAATATTTCTATATCATTTGGAACTACAATCAAACCACCCGGGTGTTGACCAGTTGTCCTTTTGACATCTTTAAGACCCCTTTGAAGTTTTCTAATCTGAGCATTGGTGAATGTTTCATTGTACTCTTCGCTATATTTTTTGATGTAACCAAAGGCCGTGTTATCTTGGATTGCTCCAATGGTCCCAGCACGAAATACCTTGCCCTCACCAAAAAGCTCTTCGGTATATTTGTGGATTGTCGGCTGGTATTCTCCAGCAAAGTTTAAGTCTATATCTGGTTCCTTATCCCCTTCAAAGCCTAGGAAAACTTCAAATGGTATGTTGTGACCGTCTTTATTCATAGGACTTCCACAAACTGGGCAATCCTTATCTGGATAGTCAATACCTGCCCCAAGTCTATCTTCCTCAAAGAACTCGCTATGCTTACATTTTGGACATACATAGTGAGGGGAAAGTGGGTTTACTTCTGTTATATCTGCCATTGTAGCTGCAAATGATGATCCTACTGATCCTCTTGAGCCTACAAGGTAACCATCTCTATTTGACTTACCTACAAGTTCCTTGGCTATGATATATAAAACTGCATAGCCATTTGAAATTATGGAGTTTAACTCACGATTGAGCCTATCTTCGACTATTTGTGGCAAAGGGTCTCCATAGATTGACTTAGCCTTTGTAAAACAAGCATCCCTGAGTTTTTCATCAGAACCTTCTATTTTTGGTGGGAAAGTTCCAGGAGGAATAGGTCTTATATCTTCGATTTGTTCTGCAACGAGTTTTGGATTTTTGATTACAATCTCTTCGGCCAAATTCCTATCTAGGTAAGAAAATCCATCAAGCATTTCTTTTGTAGTTCTCAGATAATAAAGTGGCCTATTTTCGTGGTATCTAAAATATTGGCCCTTGTGGAGAATATTTCTCAAGATATAATCACTTGGCTTAAGATATCTAACCCCGCCAGTTGCAACAGCTAGCTTGCCATGCTCTCTCGCAAGATTGATTATCCTTGTATTGATCTCTTTTACTTGGTCAAAACTTCT
>CABTWT010000010.1 GCA_902488555.1 uncultured Anaerococcus sp. | reverse complement strand
GAGAGCTTTTGCAAAGGTAGATCTTTAACAGTTTCAATCCTAAAAACATTATTATTATACAAACTTGCCACGTCAAAAAGCTTATTTGTATTAGAACTATTAAAACCACCAACTACAATCATACAATCTACATCCTTGGCAAGGTCTTTTGCCGAATCTTGCCTTAGTTTTGTAGCATTACATATTGTGTTATCTATTACTACACTATCATTATTATCTTTTAAGATGTTCGCAACATTGTAGTAAAAATCCCTTCTATTTGTAGTTTGACTTACTACATAGATGGGCTTCTTACATCTAACATTTTTTGCTTCAGTCTCATTCGTAATTATTATACCATCTTTTAAATAAGAGTCCATAGCTTTTATCTCTGGATGATTCCTATCTCCGATGATAATTACCTGGTATCCTTCTTCTTCTTTTTCCATTATTTTTTTATATATATTTGTAAGAACTGGACAAGTTGCATCTAAGACTTCATTGCCATTTTGCACTAGAGCTTTTTTGAAATCTGCACTCTCTCCATGGGCTCTAATAAGTATTAATGAATCCTTAATTTCTAGAGCTTCTTCTTTTGTAATTACCTTTAGTCCTTCTTTTTCCAACTTTCCTACAAGCTGTGGATTATGAATTAGTGGTCCAACAGTATACTTATTTTTTTTGCTATCAAGTGCCTGGTTTGCCAAATCTACTGATCTTTTTACACCAAAGCAAAATCCAGAATTATCAGCTATAATTATTTGCATTTCTACCTTCTATTTCTTCCAACTTACTAGTATAAATCTTTGTAAATACTTCATCTGTCATCTCTTCCATGGCAACTTTTGTTTTCATATTCAAATACTTACCAACCCTTACAGGCTTATGAATATTCACAAAAGTTTTTCTAAAGGGCTTAAATGTTGAAATAATCTCAACAGGAATGATATCAGCTTTTGCCTTTAAAGCCATAAAGCTAACACCGTCTTTCATATTGGCCCTATCTATATTCTTAGTCCTTGTTCCTTCTGGCATTATCCCTATAGTCTTGTCTTCTTTAAGCAATTTGATACAATGTTTGAGACTTGCCATGTCTCTACCATCTCTTTCAACTGGAATTACTCCCAGTTTTTTTACAATCCAACCTACAATCGGCCATATAGTGATTTCTTTTTTTGCCACAAAATATATTTGATTTGGAATAGAAATTGCCAAAAATATCGGATCCCAATTGGACTTGTGATTGGCACATAGGATATAGTCATTATTTTCCGGCAAATTTTCAAGACCATTTACATGGACTCTCATAATAGGCCTAATAAAAATTATCAAGATAGCCCTTAAAACTCTATATAACATCTTCTTTATCCATATGACTTAAGATAGTATCTATAGTTTGTTCTATTCTTTGCATAGAACTATCAATTTCTATTGCATCGTCTGCCTTTCTCAAAGGCGAAATTTCCCTAGATGAATCGTATAAATCCCTATCTATTATAGATTTCTCTATTTCTTCGATTGTTAAATCTGATTCATTTTGTAAGAATCTTCTCCTAGCTCTTTCTTTGCTAGAGGCTGTCAGATAAAACTTATATTTTGCATCAGGAAATACAACTGTGCCTATGTCCCTACCGTCAAGTACAAAAGATTTTTCTTTGGCTATGTCTCTTTGCATTGAAACTAGCTTTTCTCTTACTAGGGCATTTGCTGAAACCCAAGATACATTTTTTGTAACTTGGTCAGTTCTAATTTCTTTTTCAATATTTTTGCCATTTAAATAAATCTCGTTGTTGATAAAATTTATACTTATCTTATTAAGCATTGAAAGTATTTGCTCATCACTTACATCTTCATTAATATTGTTTTCTAAGAAAAAATGAGTAACAGCTCTATACATTGCCCCTGTATTTAAATATTGTATTTTTAAAATTTCCGCTAATTCATTTGATATTGTTGATTTGCCCGAACCACTTGGTCCATCTATTGCAATAATATATGTCATAATTTCTCCTTTATAGCCCTTGCCGCTGCATATGCACTGGTAAAGGCTAGCTGTAGGTTGTATCCACCTGTTAAACCATCTATATCAAGAATTTCACCTATAAAATATAGGCCAGAAACTTTTTTTGATTCCATGGTTTTTGGATTTATCTCATCTACATCTACTCCACCCTTAGTGATAACAGCAGTATTAAATCCACCAAATCTATCAAAGGTTAATTTAAAGTTTGTAATATTTTCTATTATACTATGGCGTTCTTTTCTTGTAAGCTGGGATGCTTTCTTAGACAAATCCACCCTTGATTTACGTAAAATAATAGGACAAAGTGCTTCGGCTATATATTCTTTAAGAATATTTACCACATCTTTCTTTGGATTCTCATTTAATAATTCTATAATTTCCCTATCAAGCTCATCAAAATCCTTGCATACAAAGTCAAGTAATATCTCTTTGATATTTTCATTGATAGCTAATGATGATATTTTCAAAACACTAGGACCTGTTATAAAGTTTTTTGTTATTAGTACTGGTCCAACATCTGCTATAGATCTACTATCGCCTATAAGTTTCATCCCTATACTCTCGAAGGATAGAGCTTTTATAGTTTTTAAATCATTATCCTTAAAAAATATAGGAACTAAGGACGGTCTTAATTTTGTTATACTATGGCCAAAGTCTCTAGCAAAATTATATCCATCACCAGTCGAGCCTGTATTTGGATATGAAAGTCCGCCTGTCGCAATGATTAAATAGTCAAATTGATAATCTTTTTTTGCTGTTGACACAAGAAATTTGTCATTCTTTTTAACTTTTAAGACCTCAGCACCTGTAACAAGTTTGATGTTTTTTTCAAATACTAATTTTTCAAAAATCGAAATAACATCTTTCGATCTTTCTGACTTAGGGAAAATCCTATCATCGTCTTCTCTAACCAGTTCTAGGCCATTATTTTCAAAAAATTCCATACTGGCATAATTATCGTGAAGATTGAAGGCAGAGTATATAAACTTTTTGTTAGTAACAATATTTTCTAAAAATTCATCATAATATTTGCCATTAGTAATATTGCACCTACCATTGCCTGTCATAAGAATCTTCTTACCTATTTCAGAATTTTTCTCCAATATTGTTACTTCGTTATTTTTATTTTTTAAGTTTACGGCAGCATAGAGTCCACTTGCCCCAGCTCCGATAATTCCGATTTTTTTCATATACTATAAAAATTTTACCATAAAAAAAAGAAATAGATAACTATTCCTTAATCAATCTTACAAAATCCATTTCTTTTTGATTAAATCTCTTATACTGACCTTCTTTCAAATCGTCAAGGTAAATGGCGCCAATTTTTTCTCTTTTAAGGTCAACAACATTTGAACCTAGTACATCAAACATTCGCCTTATTTGTCGCTTGTATCCTTGGCTTATCAGGACCCTATAAGTATTTTCTCCTATATATTTTATCGAAGCTTTAGAAGTAAACTCATTGTTGCCTATATCAAGACCTGTCTTAAACTTTTGAATTTGATCTTTATCTAAAAGTCTATCAACTTTTACCACATATTCTTTACTTATTCCAGACGATGGATGAGTAAGGGAATTGGTAAAATCACCATCGTTGGTAATTATTAAAAGCCCGTGACTATCCTTATCAAGCCTTCCTGCAGCAAAAAACCTTTGGTCAATATCTAGCAAATTGTTCAAGTCTTTGTCATTGTGGGGGTCAAAGTTGCTGGTAATGTAGCCAACTGGTTTGTTTAGCTTATAGTATACATATTCTTCTACTTTTAATATTTCTCCACCAATAGAAACCACATCAGAAGAACTTATTTGGTAACCAAGCTCAGTTAAGACTTTGCCATTAACCTTAACTTTGCCTGCTTCTATCAATTCATCTGCTTTCCTACGTGAACTATACCCAGACTTGGCTATAAATTTATTTATCCTCATATATATCCTCACTTATATCCTTTATCTCTGGCAATTCTGACAAATCTTTTATATCAAAATATTGCAAAAATAAGTTTGTAGTAACATATATAATTGGTTTGCCAATTTTATCAAGCCTACCATTTTCTCTAATAAGCCCCCTATCAAGAAGATTGTCTATAGTTGTTTGTGAACTTACGCCCCTAATCTTATCTACTTCTGCCCTTGTGATGGGCTGCTTGTAGGCAACAATTGATAAGGTTTCAAGGGCTGATGATGTGAGTTTTTTGGGACTTTGCTTTACTAAAGATTCAAAATACTTGTCATGCTTTGCTCTTGTCACAAATTGGTAAGACGAGTCAAATTCTTTGATTATAAGACCACTATCTTTAGAATTTCTCTCATCAATCATTTCTTCTAAGGCTATTTTTATTTGATTTTTATCACTATCTTTAATAATCTTGCTTATATCATCTATATCAATGGGCTGGCCCCACACATATAAAACTTCTTCTATTAAGCCTTTTAGATAATCATTTTCCATTATTTCCTACATTCTCTTTTTAATGTGAAATTTGTTTCCATCTTTTTGAAATAAATATATTTCTTTTAACTTAAAAAGTTCCAATAGAGCCAAAAAACTTGCTATGCACTCTGCCTTGGAATGGATATTATTGATTATAAGGTCAAGTCTTAAGTCACCTCTTATATCCAAAGCTTTCCTATAGTTGCCTATATAATCATTGATATCTGGCAGACTTACTATTTCAATTTTCTTATTAGTCTCTGGCTCTTCATTTAGCTTATTTAACAACTTTTCAAATTGTTTGGCAAGTATCCTTACATCCTTTGCTATTATTTGATCAGAAGTTTCAAACTTAGATAAGTCTTCTTGGTATTTGGAGTGAATTTTGGAAGCTTCTTCTTCCAAGTATTTCAAATCATCCTGGACAGATTTTATTTTTTTGTATTCTATCAGATAGGATATAAAATCTTCTTCCAAATCTTCTTTATCATCTTTTGGCAAAAGTTTGTTTGACTTTATACTAAGAAGTACTGAAGCAATGTAAATAAATGAGCTAATGTCATCAATTTCCCTATCAAGTTTTTCGATTTCTATAAGGTATTTATTAGTGATATCACCTAAGTTGATATCATATATATCTATCTTTTCTTTTTCTATTAATTTTAATAACAAATCAAAAGGGCCTTCAAAGCCCTCAAATTCAACATTTAAATTCATTTGTTTCTGTGATTTACTGCATGAAGTACTGCAATAATTGTCTTGGCATCAGTAATTTCACCATTTAAAACCATCTCATATAGGTCATCTATTGGGAAAGATTCAGCATGCAAAAATTCATCCTCATCCAAGTCCAATTTTGACTCTACGAGTTCATGAGCTTCAAAAAATGATAGTTTGTCATTAGTAAATCCCGGAGATGCATACATGGTAAATAAGAAGTCAATCTTTTCTGGGTAATAGCCTATCTCTTCTTGAAGTTCCCTTTTTGCTGTCTCTATTGGTGCTTCGTTGCTCTCTACAAGACCTGCTGGTATTTCAAGCATTACCTTATCCACTGCTATCCTATATTGACTAACCATCCAGAGTCTGTCATCTCCATCATAAGCTATGATTCCAACACCTTTTTGATGGTCAACTATTTCTCTTTTGGAATATTTTTTGTTTTGAAGTTCTACAGTATCAACTCTAAGCTTTAATATTTTACCATCATATATGGTATCTGATTTGATTGATTTTTCGTAAAATTTATCTTCGGTCATTTCTTAACTCCTCTGCCATTGTTAGCATTTCTCTTGCCGAATGTAAGGTAATATCTGTGATATTTACTCCACCTATTAGCCTTGAGATTTCTTCTACTCTATTTTCATCTTCAATTTTTTCTGTCTTTGATATTGTAAAGTCACCCTCATCACTTTTTGTTATAAGTATATGATTTTGTGCCAAAGCTGCTATTTGAGGCAAGTGGCTGATAGATATTACCTGCCTTTTCTTTGATAGATCTAAGATTTTCTCTCCTACCACCTGGGCTGTCCTACCAGAAATACCGGTATCTATCTCATCAAATATCATTGTATCGACATTATCGAAGTCTGCAAATATTTCCTTAAAAGCTAGCATAATCCTGGATATTTCCCCACCAGATGCTGTGGCAGAAAGTGATTTTAGCTTCTCTCCCTTATTTGTTCTGATTAGGAAATCTATATCATCATAACCTGTCATATCAATATGGTTCTTTTTTGAAAATTCTATCTTAAAAATTCCATTTTTGATATTTAGCTCTCTAATAGAAGTATTAATTGCTTTTTCTAAGATTTTGCTCTTTTTAAGTCTAATTTCATGTAGTTTTCTTGCATATTTGTCGAGCTTTTGGTCTATTTCTTTTATTTTTTGATCTTTGCTTAAACGTAAGCTTTCTATCTCATCAAGTTCTTTTAATCTATTTGAAATCTCATCATAATAGTTTAATATATCTTCTATACTTTGTCCGTATTTACGCTTTAGATTAAACAATATTTGCATCAACTCTTCAAGCTCTTCTTCTCTTTGCGGATCACCTATAAGGCTTTCCTCATATAGGTCCATATCAGAATATAATTCATTGATTTCATCATTTATAGCAGAAAGTCTATCATAAAAATCACTAATCTTCTGATCTATATTGGTGAAATTTGATAGCTCGGAAAGAGAAGCTCCTAGCATACTTGTAAGCGATTGTTGATCATAATCAGTGGAATCAAGTATAGATTTCGCAGATCCAATGGCATTTCTTAAGTCATTTATGTTATTTAATTTCTTATATTCTTCATCGATTTCCTCTTCATTTATAGAAGAAAGATTAATGGTTTCAATTTCTTCAATTTGATACTTAATCAAATCTCGCTCTCTTTGGATTTCCTCGTCGGTTAAATCTAGATTTGCAAATTTTACTAAGTAATCATTTTTTTGATTATTTAAAGCCTTTATCATTTTTCTTAAATCGACAGTTTCTTTGTCATTAGAGTAGTTATCTATCAGATAAATATAATTTGCCTTGTTCATAAAAGCATTTGAATCACCTTGGTTATATATATCGATTAATATAGGTGAGATTTCTCTTAGAATGGTCAAATTTGCAACTCTGCCGTTAATCCTAAGAGTAGAAGATTTTGGAGTAATGGTTCTGTTTACTATTAGTTTGTTGTCATTTTCATCAAATAAAACAGTATTATTTTCTAGTATTTTCTTAGTTTCGTCATCAACTATAAAAATACCTTCAATAGTTGTTGAGTCAGCAAAACGACCAACAATATCCTTGTTAGCCTTTTTTCCCAATAACAAATTGATGGCTTCAAGTATGAGGGATTTACCAGATCCGGTCTCTCCAGTTAGTACATTAAAGCCATCTTCAAAAAATATGTGATTTCTTTTTATAATTACAAAATTATCTATAAAAAGCTCAGCTAACATTATCTAACCATATCCCTCAAATCTTCTATTAATTCATCCAAGCGATCAAAATCTTTTGGCGTTATAAATATAGTATCAATTCCTGTTACCATACCAGCTACATTTTCAAGCTTAGAATTTGTAATATACTGGCCGCACACTGTAGCACAATATGATATAGTTTTTATGACACATAATTGAGCTGATTTTTCAACTGAAAGTACTGATTCCTTGAAAATTTTTTCCATTCTCTCATTTAAGGTATCGTATACAGTGTCTACAACTGTATATTTGTACTCATAATCGTCAGTTTGAACTTTGGATATCCTAAGTTCCTTTATATCTCTTGAAATTGTCGCCTGAGTGGCATCAACTCCATGGTCTTTTAGCATATCCGATAATTGTGATTGTGTTTTGACCTCATTATTTTGTATAATATCAAGAATAAGTCTTTGTCTAGTGTATTTTTTCATATGTAATCCTTAATTGTTACGATTTGTAAGGTAATCAACAAGGTATAAGAGAAATTCATTATCATTAAAGTGACTAATATTCTCCTTGGCCTTTTTATTAATATCATAAAGCAAATCAAAAGCTTCATTTCTACTAATAAGATTTAAAATATTTAATTCATCTTGGTAATTTTCTTCTAGTAAATCATCTTGAATTTGGAAGGCTAAACCTAGATTGCTAGCGTATTGGTCTAGATTCTTAAAGTCTTTTGCCCTATTTTCTTTGAAATGATTGTCGCTTGCCAAGGCTGCACCTATTATAGCTGCTCTAAATAAATCTGCAGTCTTTTTTTCATAGACAAGGAGTAAATAATCCAAATCAACATTTTCATGGCTTCTTATATCTAAAACTTGACCATAAATCATATCTTTGTAGCCTGCCATTTGCATCAGTAAAGATGCAGGATATATGTAAGTAGAATCATCCTTGCAGATTTCAAATAAAGTGTGGCTAGCTTCTGTAATAAGGGCATCTCCAGTTAATATAGCTATGTCTTCACCAAACTTTTTATGGCAAGAGTATTCTCCTCTTCTATAATCATCATTATCCATAGCTGGTAAATCATCGTGAACTAGGGAATATGCATGAATCATCTCTAGGCATAGGGCAAATTTTATATCATTATCTTTAATGTCTTTGCCTAGCATCTTAAGTGTTTCAAAGAAAAGGTTTGGTCTAATCCTCTTTCCAGATCTAACGGCGTAAGTTAAAGGTTCGTATAGATTATATGAAAGATCAAAAAAGTCATTAAACCCTCCATCTATTATTTTTTTGTTGGATAAAAGTATACTTTCAAAATCTTTCTTATTCATCACTAGCTATAACCTCTATTTTAGCCTTGTAGTCTTTAAGTTGTTCTTGCATTTCCTTGTACAAGTTATTAGCCTTTTCATAAATTTTGATAGACTCGTCCAGATTATCCTCATTTTCTTCAAGATTAGTTAGGTATTCTTCCAATTTTTTGAAATTTTTATCTAAAGATTTATCCATCTATCACTACCGCCTTTATTGATCCATCAGAAAATCTAATATCAATATTATCGCCTTGATTTAATGAGTATTTTGAATAAATAGGCATATTATTATCATCAAAAATTCCTATGTTTTTCTTTCTGATTTGTAATATTCTATCAGCTGATTTTAGTCTATTTTCGACCATATTAAGCCTTTGCTCATTATAATTTAGCTTATTTATAATAGCTCTATCTAGGGATTTTTTTATATTATTGATCTCTTTTTCTTTAAGCTTAATATCATTTTGTGGATTAAAAGATTTAAGTTTGCTTTCTAAAGCCATTAACTTTAGTGACTTTATCTCTACCATCCTATCCACCATGTCTTTCATCTGAGTCAAAATACTTTTACTATCCTTGCCTATATTTGCATAATTTGCAATAATATACGACCCAGCTTCTGTTGGAGTTTGCAAAGATAAGTCTGCAACTAAGTCCAAAAGTGTGCTATCAATCTTGTGCCCTATAGCAGATATAATTGGAGTCTTGGCTCTGAAAACTTCTTCTATGATATCCTTATCGTTGAAAACTGATAAATCCAAAGAAGAACCACCACCACGGGTGATCACAATTACATCTAAATCCATCATATCAAGTTTTGCGAGAGCATTTACTATAGCTTGATATGAGCTTTGTCCTTGGACTTTTACTGGAGCAAGCTTGATATTTATATCATTAGCTTTCTGGTTTATTACTGATAGAAAATCTACAACAGCAGCCCCATCAGCCGATGTTATTAATCCAACATTTTTGGGATACTTTGCTATTTCTTTCTTTTTATCTGAATCAAAAAAACCCCTTTTCGTGAAGTCTTCTTTCATTTTTAAAAATTTTAGATATTCTTCAGAAAGGCCTTTTTCTGTAATTGAGCTGACAGCAATGTTGATTCTCGATGAATAGTTATTTAAGTTGAGATTACCCTTGACCAGAACGTCTATACCATCAGTAAAAGTAAAATCTATGTCCTTATCTTCATAGTAAAATATAACACAATCAATAACGTCATATCCTTCCTTTAAGGAAAAATATATGTGGTTACCATTGTATTTTATGTTTGATAAGGTCCCTGTGATATAGACTTTGGTGAAAATCGGATCGTGCTTTATGCTTGTTTTAAAATACTCATTAAATTGTTTAACTGTAAGGGCTTTAAGCATCAGTTCTTACAATCTTTCCTAAAATAGAATTTATCATTTGATAATCCATCTGGTTGCTATAAGTCTTTGCTAACTCTACTGCCTCATTTATAGAAACTTGGTGAGGTATATCCATAAAATAAATTTCATTTACAGATAGAAATAATATAGCTTTTTCCACTTTGGACAAACGATTGTATCTTTTCTTACTAGCATTTTTTATAATTTCTTCAATCTGTTCGTAATTTTCATTATAAGATTTTAAAGAATTGATTATGAATTCTTCTCCATCCAAATCATGATTTGCTAGGGATTGTTCAACATCTTCTATTTTATTAATGCTATCTTCAAAAATCAGCTTAAAAACCCAATCTCTTTGCTCTGTTCTATTCATTAGATTTCTAGTTTCGCAACATTGACATTGACACGACCAACGGATAGTCCAGTCATAGTTTCAATAATTCTAATCACATTTTCTTGGATATCTTTTACTGTTTTTCTCACATTTACATTCTTGTCAAGAAAAACTGTAAGGTCAATGCTAAGTTTATCTTCAATAAATCCTATACTTGCCTTAGGATCTTGGTTTTGAAGGTTAATCTTATTGCTAGAGTCATCGCTGTTATGTACTCCGTTGATTTCTTTACAAGCTCTAATAGCCAATTGGTCTAAAATATCATTGGCAATTTTAACTTGTCCATGTCTAAATGTATTAGCCATTATTTTCTCCTTAAACTCTGGATAGGTAATCTCCAGTTCTTGTGTCAATTTTAATTGTATCGCCTTCATTTACAAACACTGGCACGTTAACAACTGCTCCTGTTTCAACTGTTGCTGGTTTTGTAACGTTTGTTGCAGTATCACCTTTGATACCTGGTTCTGTTTCAATTACAGCTAGTTCAACAAAGTTTGGTGCAACAACATCAAATGGTTTGCCTTGGTAAATTCTCATAGTAACTGTATCATTTTCACGAACATATTTTATAGCTTCTTCAACTGTTTCGTAGTCTAATCCAATTTGTTCAAAGCTTTCTGGGTCCATGAAATAATATAATTGACCATCATTGTATAAATATTGCATTTCTTTTGTTGTAATAACAGCATTTTCAAATTTTTCATTTGGGTTAAATGTTACATCCTTAGCACCGCCGTTCATTACTGATCTAATCTTTGCACGAACAAAAGCTGCTCCCTTGCCTGGTTTTACGTGTTGGAAATCAACCACTTGGTAAACATCATTATCATAAACAAAGGTTACACCTTTTCTTAAATCATTTGCAGAAATCATAAATCCTCCTAATATTTTCTTACATTATTATACCATATGACCTATAGCTTTGAAAACTTTATTGACTTAATTTACCCAATTTTATATAAAACATTGAAAATATATACACTATTCGGGTATATATATTTTATGAAAACACTAGCAATTATTTCAGAATTCAATCCATTTCATAACGGACACGAATATCTATTAAAAAAATCAAAAGAGCTAACACAATCAGACTTAGCTATAAGCCTAATGAGTGGGGATTTCGTCCAGAGGGGAGAGCCTGCTATAGTTGATAAATTCTCTAGGGCTGATATGGCTATGAAGGCTGGCTTTGACATGATAGTTGAAATGCCCACCCACATATCTTTACAGTCAGCAGAATATTTTGCCCTTGGATCTATCAAAATCCTCGATAAATTAAATGTAGACTACCTCTGCTTTGGAATAGAGAATATGGATTCAGGTGATTTTTTAGAAAAATCTCAAATATTATTGGAAAAAGAAGATCTATTAGAAGAACTTACAAAAAAATATTTAGAAAATTCTTCCTTTACAAGGGCAAGATATGATGCAACAGTTGAGGTTTTAGGAGATGATGGATTTATTACTTCTAATAATATCCTCGCTTTGGAATATATGAGAGCTATAAAAAAGATTGGCTCTGCTATGACCCCTACTCCCATAAAGCGAATCTCATCAGCTAATTCAGATACTGATCTACTTGATAGCAAAATTTCATCATCAACAGCCATTCGTAACAGCATACTTACTAATTACAAAGACCATGTCCCAGCCTATGCCTATGAACTAATAGAAGAAAGTAAAAAGAAATATGGTATTCCTAATATGGATACTATATACAACATATTTAGGTTTTTGTTATTATTAGAAAGACGTCCCATGGAGGGAATATTGGCATATGAAGAGGGATTAGAAAACTATTTGACTAAAGTTTGTGAAAATAACAATAGTTTTTCTAGCTTTATTGACGAAGCTACAAACAAAAGGTACACATCATCTAGGATAAAAAGATTGATGATAAATTATATCTTGGAAAACAGACCTACATTTAATGCATATGATATCAATTTTTATAAGGTCCTAGCCTTTAACAATAAGGCTGAACTTATCTTTAAAAGTGCAAGAAGTAATCCTGTAATAAGAAAAAAAGATTTTGACCATCTTTCCGTCACAGACCAGATGATCTTGTCACAAATGATTGATGCATCAAACTTATATAAGCTATCAACAAAAGCTAAAATTGTTCAAGACTTTAGTAAAAAGATTTCTAAATATTAATAAAATTCCAGGCAAAAAAGAGTTTTTAAATACAGTTCTTTTAATATAATAATTGCTGATTTTCCAATATTAGACAAATGTTTTTTATAAACCAACTAGTATTGTCTAACAGGGCATAGGAAAGCATTTATTTATACTTTATTTTTAATTGATTAGAATTAATATTACGGGGTATTTCTTAAGTAAATACTTCATAAATAAGTATTTAATGCAAGCTTCATCTAAACAATAAAGTAGCATTTAACAATTTATAAGACTGGTGAATAATATAATGAAAAAGACATACAGAAATATCAGGATTATTTTATTTGCAATACTAATGTTAACATATTATATTATGTTTATATTTGTAAATGATATTAATCTAAAATGGATTGAACTTTTACTTCTAATATTTAATATATGTTTAGGAATTGCTATCTTATTATTAGATATAAGGAAGATGAGTACAAATAAGAAAAAAATAATATCATTTTTACTATTACTTGTACTTGCTATATCCCTTGATCTCACCATAGAAAGATATTTTTTAAGCTTTAATCTAGCTATAAAATTAATAGCAATATTAGCCTTTATAATAATATATGCTTTATTCCTAAATTATGATATATTCAGTATCGAATATAAGTAGTAAGATTAGAATTTTTCCCAAAATTTCATATCTTAAAGGAAGTTATTCTAAAAAATAAGGACGCTATAATGCGTCCCTTTATTTTTATCTAGATTCTAATATACTTCTTCTATTTTTCTCTAGTTGTTGAGCTAGAGTGCTGAAGTTTTCAGCGGATGAAGAGAATAGTTTATCGATGTATTCGTATGATTGTTGACGAAGTTTGTTTGCTTCTGTAGCTGCTTCTTGTAAGATTCTATCAGCTTCTGCCCTTGCTTGTTGAGTAATCTCATGGTCAGAAATCATTTTTTGATATTGGTTTTTAGCTTGATCCTTGAATTGAGAAATCTCTTTGTCAGTTTGTTCAAGTCTTCTTTTTGCTTCTGCTTCTGCTTCACCAATTATCCTATCTTTTTCTTGATAGGTCCACTCAGCTTGTTTGATTTCTTGTGGTAAGGAATCTTTCATCTCAGCAAGGATTTCGTAAATTTCATCTGGATCTACTGATACTTTCCTAGAAAAAGGTACAGCAGATGCCTCATCCATTACATCTTCCATTTCGTTAATCAATTGTGTTAAAGTACTAGCCATTTTGCCCCCCTCTTAGTAATTATATTTTTCTTTCAATCTTTTTTCTACATTTTTTGTTACAAATGGTGATATATTTCCTTTAAAACTTGCCACTTCCTTGACTCCGCTTGAACTAATGAATGAGTAATTTGTGTTAGCAAGCAAAAAAATAGTTTCTAGACCCTCATACAAGGATGAGTTTATTCTAGCTATATTTTTCTCATATTCATAGTCAGCAACAAGTCTAAGACCCCTAGCGATAATTTTGCAATTTTCTTCTTTTGCAAAGTTTACCAAAAGTCCATCAAAGGATTTTATAGTCACATTTGTAATATCGTTGGCTATTAATTCTTCTTTAATCATTTCTTCTCTTTCGCTAAGAGAAAAAAGTGATTTTTTATCTTCATTTATTAGAATCGCAACAATCACTTCACCAAACATATTGTCTAGTCTTTTTATGACATCTATATGTCCAAGTGTAAGTGGATCGAAGCTTCCTGGGTATATTACTTTCATTTTGTGTAAAAGTTTACTATCTTCCTTCCGTATTTTTTCTCTTTTAAAAGGTTAATATCATATTTGTTATCTAACTTTAATTCTTTATCTGATTCTGTTATTATTATACCATCCTCACTTAACAATTCATAACTTATGATAAGATTTATGGCCTCATCATAAAATTCTGTATAATAAGGAGGGTCCAAGTATATATAGTCAAAGGATAAGCCCTTGGATTTGTATGCTTCCAAAGCTTTTTTAAAATCTAGTTTTGTAAGTTCAAATTTATCAGTCTTAATTTTCTCAAGGTTTTCTTCTATGATTTTATAAGAATTACGATCTTTCTCGTTAAAATAAACCTTACTTAGGCCCCTTGATATGAATTCTATACCCATTTGTCCACTGCCTGCAAACAAATCTAGAGCAAGACCATCTGTCTTCATTGGAAAAAGCATATCAAAAATAGCTTCCTTGACCTTATTGTCTGTTGGTCTGGTGGTATTAGATTTTGGTGCCTTTAGGTTAAAACCCTTGTATATACCCGAAACAACTCTCATTAATTCAATATTATCCTTTTATCTTCTTTAAAAAACTTTTCTATGTAAGAAAAATTTACATCTTTATATTCATTAGCTTTTATATAATCTAAAATTTCAAAACTCTTATCAACTTCATTTTGACTCATAGATAGATATTCGATCTGGTTGAGATTTCTGCCGTGTTGGATAGCAGATAAAATCTTACCACCACCACGTAAATCATAGTCTTTTTTTGCTATATCAAAACCATTTTCATTTCCTACTAGGATATTAAGCTTAGAATTGTTATCCACATTCTTGCTTATTAGGTAACAATAGGAATCATAAGAACCACGACCTACCCTTCCCCTAAGCTGGTGGAGTGAAGATAGGCCAAAATGATTTGCATTGTATATGACCATAGTGTTGGCATTTGCTACATCTATCCCTACTTCAATAACCGTTGTAGATATTAGTATATCAATTTTACCATCAGCAAAGTCTTTTAAGGTCTTATCCTTATCGCTTGCCTTCATATCCCCATGAAGTTTTTTGACAATTTTAGATTTGAAAACTTTTTTGTACCTCTTATATAGGTTCTCAACACTATTTTTGTCATCTGAATCAATATTGTTAGATACTATATAGACTTGCCTTCCTTGCGATAGGTTAGCATCTATTTCTTCAAACAATATTTTTTCCATAGACTGGGCTATAATCTTGGTCGTGATTGGTTTTCTTCCCTTGGGAAGTTCAGTAATCATTGATAAATCCAAGATTTTGGCAAGTCTTAGACTTATAGTCCTTGGTATTGGTGTCGCTGTCATGGAAAGGTAATTAACACCATCTGCCTTTAAGCCAAGTTCTTGTCTTTGATTAACTCCAAATCTGTGTTGTTCATCATTTATAACAAGCTTTAGGTTCTTAAAAATAACATCCTCTTGGATAAGGGCATGGGTACCAATAATTATATCAATCCTTCCATCTGCCAAATCCTTTTTAATCTTATCTTTATCTTTGCTAGAACCAGTCAAAACTTGAGCTTTTAGTCCGAAACTTTCAATTAAGTCTAAGTTTTTTTCAAATTGTTGGATGGCTAAGACTTCTGTTGGAACCATCATTGCTGATTGGTAGCTATTTAGGCCAAAGACTATCATGGCAATAATTGCAATTATAGTCTTGCCTGATCCAACATCGCCAATCAAAAGTCTATTCATAACCAAATTGCTTGAACAATCGGATAGAATTTCTTTTAAGGCTATTAATTGGGACCTAGTTAAGTCAAATCCTATATGAGCTAAGATATCATCTAAATTATATAAAAGTCCCAAATCTTGATTCTTCTCATATCTCTTGCCAATATAGTCTATATAGACTAACTCTTTGGCAAAATCCAAGACCTTTAGCTCTGATTTTGCTTTCATAAGTTTATCAATGTCACTAGGCTTATGGATTTCTAATAAATTATCATATTTAGATGCGAATTTAAAATTGTCCAGTATGGTTTTTCCAAAAATTTCTTCATCTTTCTCATAATTTTTTAAGGCTTCGCCTATAAAATTAGAGATATTTTTTTGACTTAGACCATTTGTAAGAGGATAAATTGGTATAATTGATCCAATATTATCATCGTCGAGATCACAAGTCATAGGATTGATAGCTTCAAAAGTACCATTTCCAAATTTTACTTTGGAGAAAAATTTATAAGTTTCCCCATTTTTAAATTTAGTAGGTGTAAATCTATCATTAAAATAAATGATTTTTACCTTTTCATTAGTATCTGGTTCAATTGCATAAATGTATGATATAAATCCATTTTTTGTCCTGTTCTGATATAGCCTACCCACTATCTGCCAGATGAAATAATACTTAACATCTTCCCTCACATTGGGAATAACGCCTCTTTTTCTCCTATCTTCAAAAGAGGTTGGATAATAGTTATATAAATCACTGACACCATGGATACCAATTTTGGCTAATAAGTCTTTTTTCTTTGGACCAATTCCTTTTAAGTCAGTAAGTTCCATTATTCAATAGTAATTGTGTAATAATAAACTGGTTGGCCACCGTAAACTAATTCTATATCTACATCTTTAAACTTTTTGCCTAGTTTCTTGCACAAGTCTTTTGCTTTTCTTTTTTCTATTTCTTCACCATAATATATTGTTACAAGTGATGAGTCTTGATAATCTTTTAAGCCTATCTTTAGGGTATTTTCTACTGATTTTTCCAAGTCTTTTTCACTTGCCAAAATTTTGCCATCTAATATTCCTAGATAATCATCCTTTTTAATCTCAACTCCTGATACAGAAGTATCTCTAATTGATATAGAAAATTCTGCCACATGAACATCTTCAATAGCTTCTTGCATATTTTCAGCATTTTCTTCTATGCTACTATCTTCGTCAAATTCAAGCATAGCAGTAAAAGTCTCAGGGATAGATCTAGTTTCTATAACCCTTGCGTTTTTATCTGTGATGTCGCAAGCTTGTTTAGCGCTCATGATAATATTCTTGTTATTTGGGAATATGATAATATTTTCAGCATTAATTCTATCCAAAGAATTATATATATCCTCTGTGGAAGGATTCATGGTTTGGCCACCAGAAATGATTTCATCTATTCCCATACTTTCTAAAATCGCATCATATCCCTCACCACGGCTTACTGCTATGAAACCATATTTCTTTTGAGGGGCTGCTTTTAATTTTTCTTTTCTTTCTTGGTCAGCTTTAAGGTTTAGAAGCTCTGCTTTTATCACTACACCATCAACTGTAAGCATTTGTAATAGGCCAAAAACATTATCAGTTGTGAGATTTATTTTTAATATATCATCTTCATAAGAAGAATCGCTAACATTTGCCAAAGATTCTACTGATTCCATAGCATGTTGGTAAGAATCTTCGTCTATTGCTACTTCTATATTTAATTGATACTGTAAATCTTCTTTGCAAGCTTTCTCTTCCTTAATATCATTAATATCAATATCACTATTTAAGGCAGAAAATGCACCTTTAAGGAGTATTATCAAACCTTGACCACCAGAATCCACTACTCCAGCTTCTTTTAGCACTGGTAGTTGATTTGGTGTATTATCAAGAGCCTTCTGACCTTCTGCTATGATTTCATATAGGTATTGGTCTAAGGATATATCATCGCTATAAATTTCAGCCGCCTTATCTGTCATCTTTTGGCTAACTGTCAATATAGTACCTTCAGTAGGCTTCATTACTGCCTTGTAAGCAGTTTGGTTAGCGTTAGCAAATATTTCCTTGATATCTGCTGTGGATATCTTATCCTTGCCTTTACTTGCCTTTGATAGACCACGAACTAATTGGGATAATATAACTCCTGAGTTACCACGAGCTCCCATAAGGGTTCCTTGAGATAGAGCCTTGGTAATATCTCCTACACTTGCATTTGATAGGCCGTTTACCTTATCAACACCAGATCTCATAGTCATAGTCATATTTGTTCCTGTATCCCCGTCTGGTACTGGAAACACATTCAGCTCATTTACTAATTGTTTATTCTCATCTAACAGTTCATAAGCTCCAATTATCATCTGTTGGAGTTTATTTGCATCAATTTCTCTCATATTTACTACTCACCAATTCCTTGAACTAATATATTCACTTCCTTAACTCTAACATTAAGTGATTTTTCTACCTTGTATTTTACATTATCAATTATGTTTTGGCTAACTACTGCTATTCTTACTCCATATAAGATAAATATGGATATATAAATATTTATAGTTCCATCATCATTTTTTTGTATTTGAACACCCTTGCTCATATTATCTAATCTCAAAAGTTCATAGATATCATCTTTAGCTGAACGGCGTGCAAGGCCAACTACTCCATAAGATTCCATAACTGTAGCTGCAACAATATTTGCAAGCACAGAATCATCTATTGTAACCTTACCATAATTATTGACATATTTGATAGCCATGCTACCTCCTTATTTGAACTTATACATTTATTTATTATTATACCATAATTTTATTTATAAATTTTAAAGCTAATATGAACAAAAAAAATCGCCAAATTAATGGCGACCTTTTTTAGTATTTATTCTTATTTTCCAGCAAGTCTTTTGTATGTCTCGTATCTTTCTTTAGCAGCTTTTTCTGCTTCAGCATACAATTCATCAGCACTTTCTGGGAATGATCTCTTAAGTGATGAGTATCTTACTTCACCTTGGATAAATTCTTGGAAGGATTCAGATGGTTCTTTAGAATCTAGTTGGAATGGATTTTTGCCCTCTTCTTCTAGTCTTGGGTCAAATCTCCATAAGTGCCAGTAACCTGATTCTACAGCTTGTTTTTCTCTATATTGTGATTTACCCATACCCATTCTGATACCGTGGTTGATACATGGAGCATAGCAAATGATTAGAGATGGTCCATCATAGCTTTCAGCTTCTTTGATAGCTTTGACTGTTTGGTTTTTGTTAGCACCCATAGCAACTTGTGCTACATAGATATAACCATAAGTTGTCATCATTAGACCAAGGTCTTTTTTACGTACTTTCTTACCAGAAGCGGCAAATTGTGCTACTGCTGATAGTGGTGTTGCTTTAGATGATTGTCCACCTGTGTTTGAGTAAACTTCTGTATCGAATACCAATACGTTGATGTCTTCGCCGGAAGCGAGTACGT
>CABTWT010000009.1 GCA_902488555.1 uncultured Anaerococcus sp. | reverse complement strand
TGATTTCAAGTTTCATAACTGGTTCAAGTAATATTGGATTCGCTTCTTCTATACCCTTTTTGAAAGCTATCTTTGCAGCAGTCTTGAATGCTTGTTCGTTAGAATCTACTGGGTGGTAAGATCCATCGTATAATGTTGCACGAATACCAGTAACTTTAAATCCTGCTAGTGGTCCTTCGGAAAGGGATTCTTCTAGTCCTTTTTCTACTGCTGGGAAGTAGTTCTTTGGAACTGCTCCACCAAATACTTCTTCGTCAAATACAAATTCTTCTTCTGTTGGTTCAAATCTGATAAATACATCTCCGTATTGGCCAGCACCACCTGATTGTTTCTTGTGTTTACCTTGTACGTCAGATTTGCCCTTGATTGTTTCCCTATATGGAATCTTATAATCTACAACCTCTGTATTTACACCATAGTTGTCACGTAGTTTATCCATTATAACTTCTAGTTGCATATTGCCTAGACCAGATAGGATTTGTTGGTGAGTTTCTATATTTCTATCATCTACAAATGTTGGGTCTTCTTCGATAAGTTTTTGTAATGCTTCAGAAATCTTATCCTCGTCATTTTTACTTACTGCTTTGATTGCGTAGAATAAAACTGGTTTTGGATATTTTATTTTTTTGTATTCTATCTTATTGTCTGCTGTAGCAAGGCTATCACCTGTTGATAGGTCGTCAAGTTTTGTAAAAGCACCAATATCACCTGCTATTACCTTGTCAGCTTTGATTTGTTCTTTACCTTTTAGGTAGAATAGGTTAGATACCTTTAATTCCTTGCCTTTTGTCACGTCATAAATCTTGTCATCTTTGGAAACTGATCCAGATAAAACTTTAAATATTGATACTTTACCTACAAATGGATCTGCAAGAGTTTTGAAAACTACAGCAGAGAATGGTGCCTCTTCCTTTGCTTCAAAGGCTTCATAGCCTTCTTTTACTCTAAATCCAATGTTTGCAGCCTCATCGTTGATAGATGGCATGTATTTTGTAATTACTTCAAGTAGTTGTGTTAGGCCGATTTCTTTTTCACTAGATCCTGCAATTAGTGGAACTACTGTTCCTTCAAGGATAGCTTCAGAAAGTCCATTTCTAAATTCACTTTCTGAGAATTCTTCGCCTTCAAAGAATTTTTCCATTAATGAATCGTCAGTTTCTGCAACTGCTTCTATAATCTCTTCGTAAACAGCATCAACTTCTGCTAGACGAATCTCTGGAATTTCCACTTCTTTCTTTTCGCCATTTTCGTAAGTGTATGCTTTCTTGTCTAGAACGTCTATGACTCCTTCAAACTTATCGCCTTGGCCTAGCATTAGGGTTAGTGGAATAACTTTCTTGCCAAAGTTAATGTGTAGGTCTGATACTACCTTGTTGAAGTTTGCATTTTCTTTATCCAGTTTGTTAACAAATATTATTGATGGTAGGTTAATCTCTTGGGTATATTTCCAATATTTTTCTGTACCAACTTCGATTCCGCTTTCTCCATCTATAACAAAAAGTGCAGCTTCGCTTGCTCTTAGTGCTTGCAATACTTCACCTTCAAAGTCAAAAAATCCAGGAGAATCTATAAAGTTAATCTTAAAATCTTCGTATTCGACTGGGATGATTGAAGTTTGGATAGAAATCCCTCTTTTTTTCTCTTGAGCTTCATAATCTGAAACTGTGTTTTTATCTTCAACTCTTCCTTTTTTATCGATTGCACCTGTCTTATATAATAAAGCTTCTGCAAGTGATGTCTTACCACTTGCAGAGTGGCCGACTAAAGCTAGGTTTCTAATTTTAGATGTACTATAATTTTTCATAATTTCTCCTTTGTGAAAACATTTATAAGTAATGTTTGATTTTTAATGTATAAGTTAATTATATAGCAATTCGAAATATTTTTCCATATTTTAGAAAATGTTTTCATTTTTTCACATAAAAATAGGGCACTTACTAGGGCCCTATTTTTTGAATATTCTCTTTATATAGTCCTTTATACTAAGAGACTTCCTAAGTTTATCACTTGGAATATACTTATTTATAGCTCTTAGAGTCTTCTTATTATCAGCAGTAGTGAATATAAAATCTCCATTTTGCTTAGTGTGAATGGCAAATCTTGGGATTTTCTTTTTGAAAACCACCTCTGCTGTAATTAGCTCAACTTCCTTCCAAGGAATCTGTATATAGTCATTAGGGTTTCTCCTGTTATAGTATTCAAAAGCCTTATCCCCAACCATAACTGACCCAGAGCTTGTAAATCCCTGGAGGTGGTTAGCCTTTATGGTAAGATCAACAGTTTTGTTTTGAGATTCTATCATGACCTACATTATATGGAAATATCTTGCTATAATTCCTATGGCAAATAGAGCAAGGATAATTGTAATTGGTGAAACGTCTTTTTTGAGAAGTTTTGATACACCAAGGGTTAGAAGCAACGGCAATAGTCCTGGTATAAGCATATCCAAGTTATCTTGAAGTGTTGTTACCTTTTCTGGGCTAAAGGCAGTTGCACCATAAGTGTTATAAGTCTCAAGGGCTTGCTTGATTCCTTCTGCTCCAGCTGGTAGTTCTTCCCAATGTATATAGGTTTGTGCATCTTGGGCAACTCTTGTGATTTCTAATGGAATATTAACATTTACCCAACGTTGGACAAGAGCTCCTATGACAAACATACCTAGTATAGATGCCATGAGGGTAACTCTACCAAGTAGACCACCAGATAGGTCCTTTGTGATTTCATTTCCTGCCTTGTAGCCTGCCTCTTGGGTCTTCCATAGGAAGATGTATCTAATCAGATTCCAAAGTACAAAGAATAGTAGAGGTCCTATTATATTTCCACTTAGGGCAAAAGATGCACCAAGTGCTCCAAGTATTGGTCTTATAGTAAACCAGAATACTGGATCCCCAACACCTGCTAGAGGTCCCATCATTCCTACTTTTACACCGTTTATTGCAGCATCGTCAATGGCTGTACCGTTAGCTCTTTCTTCTTCCATAGCTAGGGTTACACCCATTACCGGCGCAGATACATATGGGTGGGTGTTATAAAATTCCAAGTGACGTTTTAGTGCTGCCGCTTGGCTATCTTTGTCCTGGTATAAGGCTTTAATAGCTGGGATTATAGAATAGGCCCAACCACCATTTTGCATTCTCTCAAAGTTCCAAGTACCTTGTAAGAATTGGTGTCTGTTGCAGACTTTCTTTCTGACAGATTCGCTTAGTTGGATTCTGCCATTTTCGCCTGTTACAAGTTCTGCTTGTTCTTTTTTAATAGTTTCTTTGTTTTCAGTCATTAGATCCCTCCTTAATAGTCGTTAATTATATCGCCAAGGGGATCGCCAGAGTTTGAAGATGATCCTCCACTATTTTGAGCAAGGCCTTTAAGTTTCATATAGATTAGGGCAAGGGCAACAGCTATGACACCTAGTCCTATCAATGTGATTTGTGGGATTGCTGCAAGGACAAAACCAAGGGCAAAAAATGGCCAAGTTTCTTTGGTACTCATCATATTTAATACCATGGCATAACCAACAGCTGCAACCATTCCACCACCTATTTGCATACCTTCTTTTAGCCATACTGGCATAGAGTTTAGGGCATCTGTTACAACCTTAGCAGGAATAAAGCAAAGGATTACTGCAGGGATTGCAATACGAAGACCTTGCATGGCTATACCTGCCCATTGAAGTCTTTCAATTTTTGCAAAGTTTGCATCTTCTGCCGCACTGTCCATGGCGTGAACCATTGGAATAGCAAGGGTTCTTGCAAACATTGTTAGAAACAATCCAGCTACAGAAAGTGGGATTGCAAGGGTTATTGATGTTGATATAGCTTCTGTAGCATTGGCATCTCCTCCATTAAGAGCCAAAGCCATGATTATTGCTGATGCAACTGAAGCTAAAGCCGCATCTGGAGCTATAGCTGCTCCTACATTTGACCAGCCTAAGGCTAGCATTTGTAATGAACCACCTAGCATGATACCTTCTTTGAGATGACCTGTCACAAGACCAATGAGGGTACAAGCAACTACTGGTTGGTGAAATTGGAATTGGTCTAGGACTCCTTCACAACCTGCTAGGAAAGCTACTACAAAGATTAAAATAATATTAATTGCAGACATTTTTCTCTCCTAATTCATTTTAAGTTCAGATTTTGCTTTTTTGAGCATGTTTTCTAAGTTGTCAGCTTTGTCAGATGGAACTTTTTTTACATCGAAACTTATGCCATAATCTTTTAGTTTCTCTATAGTTTCTACATCATCTTTGTTCATAGCAACTGCTGTGTTTAAGTTGACTTTACCTTCTGAATAAGCCATAGATCCGATGTTTACTTTGTCAAGCTTGCCACCTAGTTCCATAAGTTCTAGAACATCTTGTGGTTTTTCAAACAAAAGCATAGCACGTGTTGCCCCAAATCTTGGGTCATCTAAAATCTCTTTCATCTTCCAAACTGGAACTACGTGAGCCTTAACTCCTGGTGGCTCCGCCTCCATTACCATCGACTTACGAAGTGCATCCTTGCTTACTGCATCTGAAACAACTATTATACGGTCTGGCTTGGTAGCCTTGGTCCAGCTAGTTGCAACTTGTCCGTGCAAGAGCCTTGTATCTATACGGGCTAGGGCAATATCAATCTTGCCATCGCCGATAACAGTTCCTGGAGGAATTGATCCATCTGCCTTTGTCTTGGCATCTACTTCCTCCTGACCCTTGTCAACTTCTTTGGCTTCTGCCTTTTTTTCTGTTTCGTTTAGATCTTCCGGTTTGATCTTTACTCCCTCTCTTGCAGATCCTATAATTGCCTTTGCAATGCCGTGAGAAGATTCATTTGTAAATCTTTCTGATAGGGCTTCTATGACCATTGGAAGATTCATTCCAGCAACAATGGCCCACTTATCTTCGTGGCCATCTAGCAAGTTTGATGTTTGGTTAAATGGAGTGCCTCCCCATAGGTCAACTAGAAATAAAATTTGATCGCTATCAACTTTTTCTATGCAAGCTTCAAGCTCATTTCTCAAGTCATCTGGTCCCATGGATGGTAAAAGAATTGCTGATTCAAACTTTTCTTGGTCGCCAAAAATCATTTGTGCAGATTCTTTGATGCCCTCGGCAAAGTGGCCGTGACTTGCAAGTATTATTCCTACCATCTTCTCTCCTTTCCTAAAATAAATTTTATATAAATTCATATATAACTTTATTATAGCACAGTTTTAATTAATTGTATCAGCTGGATAATAAATATTCGCATCAAATCTAGCACGAGTTAGGACATCCATGTAATTTTGTGTTAGTTTTAATAGTTCGTCTACTCTATTTAGATCCTTTGTTCTCATAATCTTTTCGATTTCTACGAATTCGTAATATAATCTAGATTTATTTAAAAGATTATAGTCGAAACTTTCCACACCACTTGCATGAGTTTTTGTAAGCTTAAACTTATCAAAACTATTTAAGGCGTCTGGAATCTCAATAGTAGCTTCACTTCCTTGTATAGTGTTTATGATGGGAGCAGCAGAATCCTTTGATCCAATACATGAAACTTTGAAATCCTCGTAATCAAGGATGACTATGCCCGATGTATCTATGTCCTTTTCGATATTTGCAAAGTACTTGACATCCTTTGGCAGACCAAAAGTATCTACAGCAAAAGCTACATTGTATAAGTTTAGGTCAATCAAGGCTCCACCCGAGTTCTCTAATCTAAATACCGGCTCAATGATTCCTTCTTTGAACTTGTCATACCTTGATGAGTATTGAGAATAGTTAAAGGAGACAATCTTTATACCTCCCAATTCTCCGATAAGTTTTTTCACTTCATTAGCATTTGGAATAAATCTGTGGCTTATTGCTTCAACTATCATCACCTTATTTTCCTTGGCCTTTTCGATGATTTTTTCACTCTCATAAGAATTAGAAGTAAAAGGCTTTTCGCAAATAATATTTTTCCCTGCATCGATTGCCTTATCCATTGCCTCAAAGTGCAGGTTGTTTGGCAAAGCTACATAAACTGTATCTATTTCATCATCGGCCAAGAGATTATCTATGCCTAGATAATATCTCTTTATTCCAAAATCTTGGCATAAGTTTTGTAGCTTTTCTTCATTTCTTGCAGCTATGGCTACAAGGTCTATATTTTCTATCTCGCTAATTACTGGCAAAACTTCATTGACAATTTTGCCAGAACCTAATATCCCTAGTTTCATAATTCCCTCCATTATTTTATTCTTAGCTATTTTACCCAATATCAGTAGAGCTTTCTTGGAGTATAGTTAAACAAACGGAGGAAATATGACTTACAAATTAAAAGATAAAAAAACTTACGAAAAAATGGGAGTAGAAGTTTTTTTGTATGAACACAAGAAAACTAAAGCCCAAGTTGTTTATGTAAAAACATCTGACAAAAATAAGACCTTTGGTATAGGTTTTAAGACACCACCAACAAATTCCAAGGGTATGGCCCATATTATGGAACACTCTGTATTAAATGGTTCCAAAAAATACACTACTCGCGAGCCTTTTATGGATATGGCAAGCTCATCATTACAAACTTTTCTAAATGCAATGACCTATCCGGACAAGACTGTATATCCAGTTTCTAGCGAAAATGACAAGGACTTTTTTAACCTTACAGATGTTTACCTAGATGCTGTCTTTAATCCAGCTGTAGTAAACAAAAGAGAAATCCTTGATCAAGAGGGCTGGCACTACGAGATGGACGGAGATAAAATCACTGGTATTTCTGGGGTTGTTTATAACGAAATGAAAGGAGCTCTCACGGATCCTGATGAAATTGTATATAACGACATAATCTCCCACTTATATAAAAATAGCCCTTACCAATATGAATCTGGCGGAGATCCAGCAGAAATATATAAAATCTCTTATGATGAATTTGTAGAATTTTACAAAAACCACTACCATCCATCAAATGCCTATATTTATTTTTATGGGGACCTGGATATAGATTTTTACCTAGACCATCTCGATAAGGAATATCTATCAAATTATGATTACAAGGATTTAGATTATGATATCAAAGTTCCTGATAATTATTTTGATGGCGTGATTGAATCTACTTATCCATCAAGTATGACTAGTGAGAATTCTGATTATTCGGCCTATGGTTTTCTAACCAAGGCAAATCCAGACACAAAATACACTTTGACCCTTGCTATTTTGATAAGTGCCCTCTTCCACATGGATTCATCTATTATCAAAAAGCAAATCAACGAAGAAATTGACCCTGAGTCATTTTATGCAAGAGTCGGCTATGGAGTAAGAAGCTCATTAGTTCTACTAGCTCAAAAGACAGACGGTGAAAAACTTGATAGATTTGTAGAAATTATAGAAGATGGCTTGAAAGAAGCAAGCCTTGGCCTTAACAAAGAAAGTCTAAAATCAGCTTTTTCTATTTTTCAATATGGACAAAGAGACCAATTAAATTCAGTAAGCAGAGGACTTAACTACTTTTTGATGTGGTCTTTTAATAAGTCTATCTTTGAAAGTTTTGAAATTGTTAACTACTTAAACGAGCTAGGAGAGCTTGTAGAAACTGATTATTACGAAAACTTCATCAAAGAAAACTTTATAGATAATCCAACAAGACTAATCTACATTGCAAAGCCAAGAAGCACTTATAATAAGAAAAAACAAGAAAATCTGGAAGCTTATATTGATAATCTAAATAAAAATATTAGCCAGGAAGAATTACAAACAATCAAAAATAATCTAGAAAAACTAGAAATCCACCAAAATATAGCTGATACTGAAGAGCAAAAAGCAAGTATTCCAGTTTTAAACATTGAAGATGTTCCTACAAAAGTTGACAAAACTCCAAGAGAATTGATAGATGATAAGTTTATATACCACGATATGGATACAGCTGGCCTTATCTACACTTCCCTTTACTTTAACATCGACCATTTGGATTTGAAAGACTTGCAATACCTATCTCTAATAAACGACTTTATGGGATCTGTTGATACAAGTAATATGGCTTATACACAAATTGATGACATCTTGTTCCAACACTTGGCAAGTCCAAACTTTTCAAATTCATTTATAAATGTTAATGAAAAAGACCTAGCTAGGCTAGAAAAAGTTTCCTTTATAAGCACATCCAAGTCTTTCGACAAAGCTTTGGAGCTGATGAAAGAATTTATGTTAAATTCTAAATTTGACAACCAAAAGAGAATTCTTGAAATACTTAGGATGAAAAAGGCTTATTTTGCCTCATCAATGTATGACCAGGGCCACATACTTGCCATAAACAGAGCAAACGCCCACATTGATAAGGCAAGCATGCTAAAAGATGAGCTATCTGGCATAGGGTCTTATTTATTCTTGGAAGAGGTGATCGATCAAGCAAAAAATAATTTTGATGACTTTCACGATAAGATTACGGAAATTTATGCTAGGTTATTTTCAAATGATCTTGAAATAAATATCACTTGTTCAAAATATGACTTTGAAAAAGTTAAGGAAATAATAAATACAAGTTTTGCTAACCTTGAGAATAAAAAAGATACAGTCGAAATTGAATTTAGCCCAAAATCTTACAAAGAAGCTATCATGTCAGATGCCAATGTCAACTATGTAGGTCAAAGTGCTGATATCAAAAAATACGGTCATAACTTTGAAGGTAAATTAGTTTTAGCAAGTTCTATACTTTCAAACCCATACCTATATGAACTAATCCGTGCCAAGGCAGGGGCCTACGGTGGAGGACTAACCATAAATAAGGCAGGACTTTTGTCAGCATATTCCTATAGGGACCCACACATAGTAAAAACTCTGGAAACTTATAAACAAATTCCATCCTTGACAGAAAATATATCACTTAGCCCAAGAGACTTCGAAAACCAACAAATCTCTTCAATGGGTACATTTTTAAGACCAAAATCACCACAAAGCTTAGCCGACGAGGATTATGCAAGATATAAGAAGGATAAGCCTACAGATCACGAAAAAATCCTTGCTGATATCAAGCACTCAAGTCTTGATGAAATCAAAGAATATAAGAAACTCTTTAAAGCTAGTATTGACGAAGAAAATATATGTATCTTTGGCAATAGAGAAAGTATATTAGAAGTAAAAGATAATTTTGATAAGATTATAGATTTAAAGAATTAATTTTAAAATAATTAACTTTCATTTAAATATATCTAGCTTTGATGTATAATTATGGTAAGTTTCTAAGGAGAGTGTATGAGCGATAACAAGAACAATTTTAAAATAAATGACATATTATCTGATATCGATTTTGATGAGATTGGAAATACAATAAAAGATTCTGTAAATGCAACTATCAGAAGCTTTACAAAATCAAAAAACAGAAATGAAAATCTACCGCAAACAAAAAATAAAGAAGTCTGTGCCCAAAAACCGCCAGAACTAAATAAGGCCCAGGGTTGGCGTGTAGTATCCATAGTGACTGCTATTGGATTTGCTATGATGACAATTGTTGCCCTTGATGGTTTTATTGTTTGGAGAGGCTTTGGATACTTCTTGTTTTTAGTACTTTCGGCCATGGCTACTTTTGTAGTCCCTTATCTATCTCGAAGGGTTTCTAAGGAATATTTTAGGCTTAGTAATAACTACGTGAGATTTCTAAGAGAGCTTGGAAACAATACAGTCATATCTATTAGAGATTTGGCAAGCTCAGTAGCTCAAAGCGAAGAAAAAACTGTATCTGACCTCATCAAAATGATGAAAAGAGGCTATTTTTACCAGGCACGTATAGTGGAAGACGACTCCCTATTCATCCTAGATATTCCTACCTTTAGGATCTACAAAGAAAAGAGCAAGGAACTTCCTCAAGCTAGGATACGCAATAAAGAAGAAGACGATGAAGTCTTGGTAGAAGATTTGTCCTTTGAAAGAGCAAAAGAAATCATAAACCAGGGCAAGGATTCTCTTGAAAGGATAAAACTAAACCAAATTAGAATTAATGATGCTGATTTTAGGACCAATGTAGATAAGCTTATCAAAAATTCAGTAGATATATTAAATATCGTAGAAAAGTATCCAGACAAGTCCTATGCCCTAAACAAATTTTCAGATTATTACTTGCCTACGGCTGCAAAGCTTGTCGAAACTTACAACGATTTTGAGATGATGCGCACAAATGATAAGAAAATCTTGACTTCAATGAATCAAATCAACGAGTCAATACTGACAATAGCAGAAGCCTTTGATAAGATCAAAGTGGAACTATTATCTGATAGAGCCATGGATGTGAAGACCGATATTGACACAATAAACTTACTTCTAAACCAAGAAGGTTACGCAGAAGATGATTGGGAAAGCTAATTAATTTAACTTGGGGAAATTATGAAAAAACGCAGATATAGCATTAGACTGGTAGATGAGTCTACAGAAAAAGACAATAAAATAGAAGAAAGACTCTTTAGACTTCCAGCAAAGGAAATCAATAGAGCTAATGGAATGCTAGCCCTAGGCATTATCTTTTCTGTTGTTAGCTTCGTGATTATTCTATTGATGTTTATAGCTTGGATATTTGGTGACCTATCATCATGGATTATAATTTTTATAATTTCTCTTTTTATTTCTATAGTTTTTATGCTTACAGGATATAGAGGAAAATTGGAATACGAAAGACTTGAGAAAAACTATAGGAGATATATTAGAGAGCTTAATGGGAATAAAGTCATTTCCATAAACGATTTGGCAAACTCAGTGGACCAAGACATTGAAGAAACATATAATGACTTAAGGCATATGATAAAAGAAGACTATTTCCCCGAGGCTCGAATAGTTGAAAATAAGTCTCTTTTTATTCTAGATATTCCAACCTATAGCTTGTACAAAGAACGAAAAAACGAGATATTATCTGAAGCTTCGGATATCAGGCAAATTTCAAATGAGAAAAACTTAGAAGAAATTAATCTAGTACGTTCTAAGGAAATAATCGATTCTGCAAATAAAGATTTAATTGCCATAAACTTGGTTAAAAACAAAATTGAAAATAAAACCTTTATTGACCACATAGAAGATTTCGAAAATTCAAGCAAAGATATCCTTAAAGTAATCGAAAACCATCCTGAAAGTTCTCATGGATTAAATAAATTTTCTGAATATTATTTGCCAACAAGCGTAAAACTTATAAATGCATATTACGAGTTTGAGCAAATAGCATCAAGGAACTCAAAAATATTAAAATCAATGGAACAAATAGATGAAACAATAGTTGATCTGACTAACGCTTTTGAAAGATTACAATTAGATTTTCTAAGCGATAGCACTATGGAAATTAAGGCCGATATTGACACAATAAACCTACTTTTAAATCAAGAAGGACTTAAATACAATGATTGGAGGAGTAAATGAGTGATATAAAACTAACCCTTGATGGCGATAATGAAAATGACAATAAGCTTGAAAGTATAACTAATGAAGGACCAGACTTAGTAGAAAACAATATTAAGTTTTCACCAGAAGAAGAAAAGATGATTGATGATTTCTCCAAGAAGATTGACTTGGATAATACAAATATCATCCTCCAATACGGATCTGGAGCACAAAAGAAGATTTCTAACTTCTCTGAAAAAACCCTAGATACTGTAAGAAACAAGGATTTGGGAGAAATTGGAGATCTGCTCGATTCTGTTGTAATGGATATCAAATCAATGGATAGAGAAGAAACTAGCGGGCCTCTAGGATTTTTCAAAAAACAAGTCAACAAAATTGAAGATATGAAATACCGCTACCAATCAGCAGAAAAAAATATAGACGAAGTAGCAAAAACTTTGGAAAACCATCAAATAACCTTGATGAAAGATATTTCTATGCTTGATCAAATGTATGATTTAAATGAAGAATACTACAAAGAAATCACCATGTACATCGAAGCTGGAAATAGAAAGCTAAAGGAAACTTATGCTAGTGAAATTCCAGCCCTTGAATCCAAGGCTAATGAATCAAACTTGCCTTTGGATGCACAGAAAGTAAACGACCTAAAGGCCCAGGCCAATAGATTCGAGAAAAAACTTCACGATCTTGATTTGACCCGTATGGTTTCTATACAAATGGCTCCTCAAATTAGGATGGTTCAATCATCAAATTCAATTATGGCCGAAAAAATCCAAACAACCATTGTAAATACCATCCCACTTTGGAAAAACCAAATGGTATTGGCCCTTGGAATGAACCACACCAACCAAGCTATCAGAAGCCAACAAAGAGTAACCGACCTTACAAACGAATTATTAAGAAAAAATGCTGATACCCTAAAACAAAATACTATAGAAACAGCAAAGGCAACCGAACGTGGTATAATTGACCTTGATACGATTAAACACACCAACGATCAATTGATTTCTACTATAGAAGAAGTTAGAAATATCCAAATTGAAGGAAAGAAAAATAGAACTCTTGCCCAAGCTGAGATAGCAAGGCTAGAAGAAGAACTAAAGAGAAATTTAAAACAAGGAAATAGTAATTAGGAGGATTTATGGTAGATATAGGAGATTTTAAATTTGATACACAAATGCTAATAGCTGGAGAAAATCTAGACGAAGATGAGATTTTCGACCATATAACAGCAAATTTTGAGGGAGATAGCCTTCTTGCTGTTGGTGATGAGGAACTAATCAAAATTCATTTTCACACCAATAGACCTTGGGAAATCCTAGAATATGCAGCAAGCCTTGGCGAAATACATGACATAGTTGTAGAAAATATGCTAAGACAAGCAGAGGGACTTCAAGGCTAGTATTTAAAGTAAATAACGAATAATATTAAATTGAAAAAGCACAATTGACACCTCCAGAAATCAAGTGATTCCTTGTGATTTGGATACTTACTTTTGTGCCTTTCATTTTAACTATAGTTTTACTAGGGTATTACCCTAGTTTTTTTATTGAAATTTCACCATTTATTAATATAATAATAAGAAGAGATAATATAAGGATAAAAGAGAGTATATTATGAGAATAAATAAAGTTTTTGGAGCTCTAGCCTTTAGCTTATGTGTGGCTACAGTAAGTAATGCTAGTGCTCAAGAATTAGATGAAAATATAATAATCAGTGAAATTGATAATAAGCTGGAAGCTTTGCCAAACTTTGATAAGGCTTCTGCTAGGGAAATCAAAGAATATGAAGCAAACAAGGACATCATTAATTTCGGCCAAGAATATGAAGACAGGCTAAAATTAGCAGAAAATATTGAGTTATTAAAAAAGGCTGATGATGCTTCTAATGATAAAATAATCGAAGAATCCACCCATATCTTAAATGCTGATGATATGGAAAGCATCAAAATACAAAGCGATAAACTTTCCGAAATCATTAGCCTATATAATATAAAAGAAAAGCTATCATTAACCGATTTAGAAAAAGAAGATATAGACAAACAATTGAAGACTTATCTTGATAAGGGTCTATTATTTGAATCCAACGCAAAAGATTTAGATTTGTTCGAAAATTCTATTCTAAATTCAAAAACATATGAACTTGCTGATGAGAAAACAAAGGATAAGTATAGGGAAGTAATTTACGATGTCAAAAACAAGGATTTTGACCAAGAAGCTGCCTTTACGATTTTGGAAGATTTTTTAAAAACTGAAGATAAGCTAAACTTCGATGAACACTTGATTTCAACTAACGAAATAGCCCAAAACCAAAAATATAACTCTTCAAATGATACAAGTATCACACAAGTTAATGAAAACGAAGTTATTGAAACTACAAGCATTGATAGCGAAAATATGGAAGCTGAAAGTAGCGAAAGCAAAGAAGAGTCAGCCTTTTTGAAAAACGAAAAGACAAAAGATAAGTACAGCGAGCTTACAGATGACCAAAAAAAGGAATTGGACATAATAGATACAGACAAAAATGGACAAATTTCTGAAAGCGAACTTGAAAGTTCAGAAAACTTTACACCAAATCTAGACAAATCATCATGGCTATATCCATTTACAGAAAAAGCTTTAAACGAAAGTAGTCAAGATGGTGAAAGCTCTAGTCAAACCAGTGAATCTAGCAGTGATCAAACAAGTTCCGAAGAAATAGAAACTCCAAAAACTGTTACAATTGATAACAACACTACAAAATCCCCACAACTAGCTACTGATGCTAAAAAGGATGATAATAAAGAGGAAAAAGAAGAATTCAAAGAATCTGAAGCTCAACCAGAAAAACCAGCAAATACAAATGCTGGATCAGTTGTAAAAACAGGAATCAAAGGTCTTGGAACCGTTGCAATAATTCTCATAGTTGCAATTATCGCTTACTACTTTATGAAGAAAAATTCAAAAGATATTAGAAAATAAAAACATAAGAGGATTGAATCAGGAATAATCTTGATTGGCAATCCTCTTTTTCTTTGTCTAAAAATTCCCATTTTCTATTTCTATTATTGTATCTATTGTGTCTTTGTATGAGCTAGATTTTATATCTGGTTTTGTTTTTTCTTCTGCATTAATTGTTCCATCTGGAGCATAGCCTAGGGTATTGGTGTAGGTGAATACCAGACCAGAATTTGGCATCACATCGTTTATTACTCCAAGTGTTAGGCCGTCTCCTCCACTTTCTTCGCCTATTAGGGTTGCGGCATCTGAGAATTTCATAAAACTTGCCATACCCTCTGCTGCTGAAAATACTGCCTTATCTACGAGCAGATATATATTGCCATCAAATCCATAGTCTTTTTCGCTTTCGTCTGGGCTGATGCTTATAGTATCTCTGATATAATAGTCAAAATCTTTGATATCATTGGCATGGTCCAATTTTATTGCCGATATATCCACGTTTTTTATGGCTTCTACATTTAGGGTATCGTCAGCTAATATCAGCTTTGCCCTAGGCGAATCTTTAAAAAATAAATGGTTTGTTACAGATTTTTGACTAGGCAAAATCTTTGGAAGCAAGAATTTTTGCCAATATTCTGCATTACCACCATAGTTTTGGCGGATATCTATTACTAAAGCCTTGTAAAGATGTTTATCTTTTAAAAAACTGTTCAAAACAGCCTCATCTTCTTTGACGCTTTGAGGATCGACCATTTGTTTGATTTTTAATATGGCTATACCCTCATTTGTTGTATCCAAGGTCATATTGGCAGACTTGTCTTGATTTAATATAGATCCAGAAACTCTCTTACTTACGCTTGTTTCACTATCTGTTTGCTCTCCTTTTAGTCCATATCTATTTCTAACAACTTGCTTGTTTAGCTTCAAAAATTCGTAATAGATTGATGGGCTGTTCCAGTTTTTGGCATAATATTTGAGAGTCTTATCTACATAATTTTGATCGGCAATTCTAGCGTGGTGGTTGTTTAACTCTCCCATGATACCAGTCATTTCATCTATAAATTCCTGATCGTTTTTTGCCTCTTTAATTCTTTTTAGGTATTTGTCATAGTCTCCGATAAAGTCAATATTTTTCTCCCTTTTTAGGGCCTCAAAGAAAGGATAATTTTCTTTTAGTTCCTTAAAAACATAGTTAAAATCATCGACCATTTCTTTATTAGTCATTGGCTTTGGATTCTTACTAGCCTCTAGATCCAACTTTGGTGGATTTTCCAAATTCTTATACCATATGAGGTAAGAATCAACATCAAACTTGTCTATATCATCAGGGTTGAAGTTATCAGAAGAAGTATTTACCTTACTAGTAGAGACTCCTTTTCTTCTAGCCTCTAGTTGATCATATCTTCTTTTGACGCAACCTGTAGTCACAAGCATAAAAACAAGGATTAGACAAAAAATTTTAAAGTGTTTTTTCATCAAATCCTCCATTTATCACATAATCTCTCTTGAAGAGGTCATAGATTACAGCTATATTGGCCAAAGGATTGACCAAGGAATATATTACTATACAAAGAGCCAGAAAGCTCAGCTTATTTTTTTCAATTCTAGATATAGCTGTAAGACTTGTAATTTTCGTTCTGTGATTATAAATACCATAGATCACGCCAGCTATACCAAAGATAATCTCAAAAATTTCCTTAAAATATATGCCAAAGCCCAATACACCAAGACCTGTCAAAATCCACAGTATAGTGGATATTTTTTTCATGCTATTATATTTTTTTAATGAATTATCGCCATCGCGTTTTTTTCTTCTCATAAATCATATTTCCAAATTAGGATAAACCTTCATAAATTTGTCGCTAACTTCTCCTGCTTGATAGTGCAAATATCCTGTCATAGCAATCATCGCAGCATTGTCTGTGCAAAGTTCTATAGGTGGGTAATAAAATTTAATGTTATTTTCTCTGCAGGATTCCTCTAGTCTTCCTCTAAGTCTAGAGTTTGCAGCTACTCCCCCACTTAGGGCAAGTTTATCGTATCCACTTTCTTTAATAAGCCTCATTGATTTTTCTACCAAAACATCAACAACTGCATCTTGGAAACTTGCTGCAACATCTGCCTTATCAAAATCTATATTTTTTTGTTCCATTTGGTGGATATAGTTGATTACCGCTGTCTTTAGGCCAGAAAAAGAAAAATCATAGGAATCCTTTTCTAACATAACTCTCGGGAAATCAACAGCCTTTGGATTGCCCTCTTTGGCAAGCTTGTCGATTTTTGGTCCACCAGGATAGCCTAAACCCATCTTTCTTGCAACCTTGTCATAGGATTCACCAGCTGCGTCATCACGGGTCTTGCCTATAACTTCATAGTCTGTGTAGGATTTGACCTTGACCAGATATGTATGGCCACCACTTACAACCAAGGTTACAAAGGGTGGTTTCAAATCCTTATGGGCAAGATAGTTGGCACAAATATGACCCTCCATGTGGTTAGCCCCAATCATTGGCTTGTTTGCTGCAAGGGATAGGGCCTTTCCAGCAGATATTCCCACTAGCAAAGATCCCATAAGCCCAGGCCCTTTGGTTACAGATACTAAATCAATATCGCTATAGCTAAGATTTGCATCTGCTAGAGCCTTTTCTATAAGGGGATTTATAGCTTCAAGGTGCTTTCTACTTGCTATTTCTGGCACCACTCCCCCAAATAGAGTGTGGATATCTATTTGAGATGATATTAAATTTACTATAAGATCTCTCTCGTTTTTTAAAATTGCTACACAGCTGTCATCACAACTTGTTTCAATTCCAATAGTATAAAAATCGCTCATTGTATTTCCTTCATCATATTGTAGGCATCTTCACCAAGTTTTTGGTAATAATTTTTCCTAAGTCCCATGACCTTAAAATCAAATTTTTGGTAAAGACTAATTGCTGATTGGTTTTTTGTAGAAACTTCTAGCCAAATCTTTTTGATTGATTCATCCTTGGCCCAAGCCATCAAGTGGTCCAATAGTTTTGAACCTATACCAAGATTTTGGTATTCTTTGTCAACAGCAATAGTAAAAATTTCCACCTCGTCTAGAACCTTGCTTGCTATGTAAAATCCAAGAATCTTTCCATCTTCTTCGTAGACAAAGTGTTCTAAAAACGTGTTTGTTTCAAGGTCTTTGATGAGGTTTTTCTTAGACCACGGTTCAAAAAATGCCTGATTTTCAATTTCGTAGACTCTGTCTATATCTTGAGTTTGCATTTTTCTTATCATAGTCTCACGCCTTGTTCTTTTTTTCGTATTCTCTTTCCGCTTGAGATTTTCTAAGGTAATTTGGTCTGATTTCAAAAAGCTTGTAGTCTTCGTTTATATCTATAAGTCCAAGCCTTATTAAGGACTTGCCTATGCAATTGTTGAAGTTTATTGGAAGCCTTGTGGCATTTTTAAATCTTTCACAATATTTGCCGCTAATCTCTCCAATTAGTTCAACTTCTTCTTCTAAAGCATCTACAAGTTCTACAAAATCTTCTATCTCGTATAGGTTTTCTTTGATAATCTCCTTGTCATCTTTGTCATAAACTGCAGCATAGACTCTATTGCCCCTGGCATCTAGCATGGGAGCTTTTAAAGACTTGCTTGATGAGTTGTTAGCTATGGCAAGGAGGGTGGATACAGGGATTAGTTTTTTGCCATTTACTTGGGCTAGGGTTTTGGCAACAGTCATGCCAATCCTAAGGCCTGTAAAAGATCCTGGTCCTTGTGAAATCACAAAAGCGTCTATGTCATCTATAGCCATTCCAAGTAGGTCCAATAAACTTTCAATCATAGGCACCAAGGATTCACTGTGAGTTTTTTGTTGGTTTACGTTAAAATCACCAATGATTTCATTGTCACTTGCAATAGTAACAGTAGAAATCATAGTTGAAGTATCAATTGCCAAGATATTCATTTATTTCACGCCCCCTTATAGAATCATTTGATATGCTAACTTCTCTCTTATCACCATCAAGCTTCTTAATCTCTAGATTTATCATTTCATCCGGCAAGAAGTCGCCAGCATTTTCTGCCCATTCTATAATAGTAATGGCATCTTGTGGATAAAAATAAGTTTCATAATCAATATCCAAGAGCTCATCTGGATCATCCAAACGATACAAATCCAAGTGATAAATCAAAATATCACCCTCATAGATATTAACAAGGGCAAAGGTTGGAGATGATGAATCGTAGATGGCAAAATTTTCACAAATAAAACCAGTAAAAGTAGTTTTGCCAGCACCCATATCGCCTATTAAATTTATAAAATCATTTTTCTTAAGAGATGAAGCAAATTTTTTGGCAAAGTCTCTCATCTCATCCAAATTATTTATTATCATAAAACCTCTTTATCCATCTATTATACTATTAATGAGTAGATTTATAAACAAAAAAGGCCCCTAGCTTTATGAACTAACCCCTTAAAGTTCATTGGTCCAACTTTAAGGGGTCATATTACTAGGGATCTAATTTAGTATGATTTAATTATCGGTGATATTCTCTTATATATTAGCTCAGTTACAACAGCTTCCACACTTCCTTTTATTATATTAAATGGCGCTATAGAAAATACCATAAGTGTGAAATAGTTATTTACTAGGCCATTGCCTCCTACCATACCAGCAAAAGCTTCAAGATCCATATGCATTACTTTTCCATAAACTGGGAAAACTATAAAGGCATTAGATAGGGTTGCAAGTGCTGTCATTGCAAGTACACCAAAGGCTAAAGCTATGATAGAAGTTTTTTTAGTCTTTTTGTTTTTGTAGATATAAGCTGATACTAAAACATAAGTTGAGCCTACAATAAAGTTTGATAATTCTCCAACTCCACCTGTCATAGTTTTTGATAGATTTAGTACGTTTTTTATAAGTTGGATCAAAACTCCATACCAAGGACCCATGGCAAAGCCACCTATGAGGGCTGGCACATCAGCTAGGTCAAGTTTCATAAAAGGTGGTGCTATTGGAATTGGCATTTGCACAAACATTAAAACATAGGCAAGTGCTGCCAAAATACCCACTTTTACCAAACGATCTAAAGAAAATGATTTGCTAGAACTTCTACTTTGATTCATAAATACCTCCTAATTTGGGGCATAAAAATAACCCCGATTTCTCAGGGTAATATCCAAATTACTAGATTAAGTCTTTAAACTCAAACAAATAATAAAGTATTATAAAGTATACTTCTCTCATCCAGACTATACTGTCGGTTTTGGAATTGCACCAAATCAACCATAAAGGCTCGCAGACTATAACTGCCGGTTTAGGAATTTCACCTTACCCCGAAACAAGCCCCTCCGGCTCATAGAGGAGTCGCGTCCAATAGACGCGAAATTACCGCAGATGCCAGAGGCATCGAGGACCCTTTCTCAAATTACCGAATAGACTTTTATAATTTATTAAGTTCTTAACATTATTATATCACAAGGAAAATGTTTTGCAAGTCTATCTTAAGTCAAACTTAACCAATGAAGTCATATTTTTTCCAGCTTCCCAACTTGCACTAACTTCTTTACCGTTATTTAAAGTAGCTGATGTTCCAAGTTCTCCATCCTTACCTAGTACATATAAGGTATAATTATAGCCTGTATCCGAACTAAAATCCGCCTTAATATTATCACTATTTTTGCTTATATTCCAATTTTCTATATCTGGTAAATCTAATGCCTTTTTTTCTCCACTAGTCTTATTTTTTAAGATAAGCTCATCATCTTTAATATTATTTATCTTTATCTTGTCATTCTCTTTAATGGTTATTTCTCTACTAGTGTAAGTCTTGCTGTCTTTTTTGGCAACTATCCTAAAAGTTCCTCCATTAGCAAAAAGATTATTTGGTATCAGGTAATTATTATTTTCGTCTTTACAAATAAGGATTTGGCTATCATCAAAAATGCCTACAGCTTCAAGTGATTGACTTGTATCATTTTCTATTATAACTGATGATGGTTTATTATTTCCTTTTATAAAATAGGCTATAAGAACTACAATTATTAAGCCTATTAGTATAAATAAGGCTGGCTTAGTTTTACTTTTCTTCATTTAATAACCTCCAATTTTTTATCTATTATCTCATAAGTCTTATCACATATACTTGTGAAATCTTTGTCATGGCTTACTACCACTATACTCTTGCCCTTACGATTTTCCTCTATAAGTACTTGCATTAAAATTCTCTTATTAAATTCATCTAAAGATCCCGTGGGTTCATCAGCTAGCAAAACATCATATGGTTTTAGCAAAATCCTTGCCATAGACACCCTTTGTTGCTCTCCACCTGATAGCTCATAAACCTTGTTATTTAGTTTATCAGCTATACCTAACTTATCTAATGTTTTATTTATTTCTTTCTTATTATTTTTAAATTCACTATATTTTAAGGCTATATCTATATTTTCTTTAACTGTCATATTATCTACCAGGGCAAAATTTTGAAATAAATATGCTATATTCTCCCTTCTAATCATCATAGCCTTACTAACATTTTTGTAGGGGTCAGAATAACCGAAGCTTTCTATGCTACCACTATCATAACTTTCTAGAGTACCTAGGATGTTTAACAAAGTAGACTTACCACTACCAAGATCGGAAGAGCACACGTCTGAAC